>SKHU01000089.1 GCA_007116755.1 Alphaproteobacteria bacterium | reverse complement strand
GTTCCTGCTGCAACAGGGTTTCGTGCAGCGTACGCCGCGCGGACGCATTATTTCAGATAAAGGCTACCGCCATCTGGGGCTTTCCGCACCGCAGGGACGCGACCCCGATCTGCTGGACGCGCTTGCCGAATAACGGAATAATGGAATAAATGAATAATCAGCGTTTGGGCGCGTCACCGCTTCTGCGGCGCTCCATCTGTCTGGCCGCGATATAGCCGCCGCCGAACAACCCGCCGACCAGCAATCCCACCGCAATCAAGACGGGCGCAGCCTGCCGCAGCTGTTCTTTGCGCGCATCGGCGGCTTTTCCTGTCATGCAGTCGATAATCATTTGCGTGGTTTCCGCATCAAGCTGTCCGCCGCTGCCGTTGCCCGCAACATGCAGGCGGCAATCCTCCAGAAAGCGCAGATCATTTGCGGACGGGTTACGCAGCCCCTGCGCCAGCGGGCGCAGATCTTCGGCCGATGTGTTGAAATCGCCGATCCCGTCAAACAGCGCCTGTTTGCGCTCTTCCAATGCCGCGCGGCGCTCGGCTTGCCGTTGCTGACGCGCTTCGCGCTGCGCCGCATCTTCCTGCGGAGACGTATGATAGATCGGGTTCAGCGGATTGGCCGGATTCATCGGATTGGAAATCGGCATCTGCGCCTGCGCCTCTTGCGCCCCGCCGGCAGCCATACCGCCCGCCAGCAAAAAGACCGCGGCCAATTGTGCTGTTTTCATTGAAGAACTCCCTGTATTATTTTAGATATGTCAAATATATCCGGTAATACAGGGTCTTGTCAAGAAAATCCGCTCTTTTCCGCCCTAAGTCTAAAAACCCATTCTGCGGCGCCTGGCATTATACCGGCGCACGCCAAAACCTGCCCCGCTGCCAATCAGCAATAATGCGGCCGTTGCACCGAAAACCTTTTTTACCTTGCGGCTATTCTCCGCTTTGTGCTGTCCGACCGAACATTGCACCAGCGCACGCCCGTCTTCAATAGTTGAAACCGTGCCGGAAAATTCGCTGCGGCAGTTGTCCAGAAAACGGAGTGCATTGGCGCGCGGCCACATATTCCGCCGGGTCATCTGCTGCACTTCCTGTTGGGTTTTGCCGTCGGCGATAGCCTGATAAATATTCTGCCAATGTTCCTCCCGTGCCTGTCGTTGTTCTTCGGCACGTTTGCGCTCCGCCTCTTTTTGCTCCTCGCTTTGCGCCTTGCTTTTTCTGCAAGTGCCCGCCGCATGGCAGTACGGGCTTGCAGGATTGACGTAATTGATCGGATTGCCCGGATCAATCAGATTTCCTGTAAACGCCTCCGCCTGTAGCGGCATTGCCGTCATCCCCGCCGCAGCAACAAACGCCGCAACTGCCGTCGCTTTCTTCGCCATGATTGATATCTTCCCTCTTTACAAAATGCCGTTATAACACACACCAAAATTTATTATGTAAATAATATACCCTTTCCCCTTTTCTGTCAAGAAGCGGCGCTTCTTTTCTTGCGCAAACGCTGCAAAAGCGGCATATTGAGCGCCTAAAAGAAAGGATAAAAACAATGACGGTACACCGGCATGAGGTGCGGATTTATTACGGCGATACCGATGCGGGCGGGGTTGTGTATCACGCCTCTTATCTGCGTCTGGCCGAACAGGCGCGCACGGAAATGCTGCGCGACATCGGCTTTGCCCATGCGGAATTTTTAAAAGAAACAGGCATCGCCTTCGCCGTGCGGCATATGGAGATCGACTTCCGCCGCCCCGCCGTGCTGGATGATGCGCTGACGATTGCAACACGTGTTACGCATATGGGCAATGCGCGTCTTGATATGGAACAGCAATTTGAAAAAAACGGCGAGGCCATCGTCGGCATTAAACTGACGCTGGTCTGTATGGATGTAAAAACGCAGAAAGCGGCGCGTTTGCCCGAAGAATGTCGTGCAGTTTTGCAAAAAATGATGTAAAAAGAAAAATCCGTTAAGACAGATATAAAGCAGATATAAAGATGAGGAGAAAACCGAAATGACGGAGACAACCGCAGCCGTAACCGATCGTGCCGTAGATGCGGCGGCACTGGCCGGAACAGTCGCGCTGGAACATGATATGACCGTCTGGGGGCTGTTCCTGCAGGCGGATATGGTGGTCAAGGCCGTGATGCTGGTACTGGTGCTGGCCTCGATCTGGTGCTGGGCGATCATTTTTGAAAAATGGGTGGTCTTCAAACGGCTGAATGCCAAAGCAGGCAGTTTCGAAACGGCCTTCTGGTCGGGCGAACCGCTGGAACAGCTTTACAAACGCGTTCACAAACGTGCCGGCGATCCTCTGTCGCGCACATTCTGTGCGGGTATGCACGAATGGACGCTGTCCACGGAAAACGAACGCAGCCGCGGCGATCTCAGTGCCAGCCTCAGCCAGCGCATTGATCGCGCCATGACAACGACGATCAACCGCGAAATGGGCATTCTGGAACGCTATATGACGTTTCTGGCCACGGTCGGCTCGACCGCACCCTTTATCGGGCTGTTCGGTACGGTCTGGGGCATCATGAACAGTTTTGCCGCAATCGCCGGATCACAGAATACCAGTCTGGCCGTTGTCGCGCCGGGGATTGCCGAGGCGCTGTTTGCCACGGCGCTGGGGCTTGTCGCCGCCATTCCGGCGGTTGTCGCCTATAACAAATTTTCCGCCGACCTGAACAGGTACGGCGACCGTCTGGACGCGTTTTCTTCGGAATTCAGCTCGATCCTCAGCCGCCATCTGGAACAGGAAGAACGGCTGACGAAAAAAGCGGCCTGACATATTTTTTACTGAATATTTTTTTAAGCATTTAAACGGAAGGAATCGTCATGAAGATATCAATCAGGAAACCGGTTTTTTCTTTTGTCGCTTTCGCTTTTGTTCTTTATATGGCGGCATTCCTTTTTCCGCGAACATCTGTCGCGGAAACAACCGGAACTATGCCGACATTTCAACTGGTTCTGCCAGATCCATTCATCAAAAGCTGGGCATCGCAGGCTGTCACAGAGATTTTTAATTTCAGCCACGTCGATTTCCGGGAACGTCTGGAAGCGGGTGCAGAGTACTTCAACGACACCGGCTGGAAAAATTTTCTGCAGGCGCTGGATGATGCAAAAATTCTGGAATATGTCATCCAGAATAATAAGGCGGTCATGACGGTACTGACGGCCGAGCCGGTTATCGCCGAACAGGGCGTCGGTGAAGACGGCATACACCGCTGGACAGTCATTATCCCCGTTGAAACCACCTATATCGGCAAGAGCGAAATGAATACGATAGATATGCATATTACGCTGACGATCGTAAGATCGGATCTGCGGGACAACACTTCCGGCATCGCCATCCAGCAATGGCTGGCCGAGGCGCGCCGCTAGCCGGTTTTATTTTTCATCTCTGAGTGCCGCAAGACGGTAGAGGATATCCAGCGCTGCGCGCGGGGTCAGTGCGTCGGGATCGATTTTGTCGATTTCCGCCAGAATTTCGGTGGTTTGCGGGTCTGTTTTTTCCGCCTCCGGTGCAGGGTTTGACGCAGAATGCGGCGCAAAAACCGGCAAAGCGCCGCCGATTTCCTTCAGAATTCCGGCCTGCTCCCCGCTTTCGAGAATCTGCAGCACTTCGCCTGCCCGCCCGACGACATCCGCAGGCAGACCGGCCAGCTTGGCCACATGAATCCCGTAGGACCGGTCAGCCGCGCCTTTGACGACTTCATGCAAAAAGACGATTTTATCCTGCCATTCCCGCACCCGCACGGTATGGCAGGAGATTTTGTCCAGCCTGTCCTGCAGCCCCGTCAATTCGTGGTAATGCGTGGCAAACAGCGTGCGGCATTTTTTTACATCATGCAGATATTCCGTTACCGCCCATGCGATCGACAGCCCGTCGAAGGTTGACGTGCCGCGGCCGATCTCGTCCAGAATAACAAAAGACCGCTCCGTGGCCTGATTGAGAATGGTTGCGGTTTCCACCATCTCGACCATAAAGGTCGAACGGCCGCGCGCCAGATCATCCGCCGCGCCAACACGGCTGAAAATCCGGTCAACAATACCGATATGCACCGATTCTGCAGGAACAAATGATCCGGTTTGCGCCAGCAGTACAATCAGCGCGTTCTGGCGCAGAAAGGTTGATTTCCCCGCCATATTCGGGCCGGTCAAAAGCCAGAGACGGTCATCTTCGGTCAGGGCGCAGTCATTGGCGATAAAGCCGTTCTCGCGCCGCACCGCCTCGCCCTGCTCAACAACGGGGTGCCGCCCTTTTTCAATCGTGAAGGACAGGGAGGAATCGACAACGGGACGCGTATAATTTTCTGTTATAGCCAATTCGGCCAGTGCTGCGGCGACATCCAGCCGCGCCAGCGCTGTGGCCAGCTCGGCGATGCTCTCGGCCAGCGCCAGCACGTCGGAGACCAGCGCTGCGAACAGCTCCAGCTCCAGCGCGAGGGATTTTTCCCCCGCCTCCATGATTTTTTGCTCCAGCTCCGTCAATTCGACAGTGGTAAAACGCACATTATTCGCCAGTGTCTGGCGGTGCACGAACGGGCCGTCATTTTTCAGCAGCTTGTCGGCATGGGCGGCAGGCACATCGATAAAATAGCCCAGCACATTATTGTGCTTGATCTTCAGCGCATTGATGCCGGTCTTTTTCACGTATTGCGCCTGAAGCTGCGCGACAAGTTTGCGCCCGTCCTCTTTCAGCATGCGGTATTCGTCAAGCTGCGGCGAAAATCCGGGCGCGATAAAACCGCCGTCACGCGCCAGCACGGGCAGGTCGGGCAGCAGCGCCCGGCCAAGCTTGTCTGCCAGCGGATGAAAGCCGCCCCAGCGTTTTAAAATATTCAGAAGCTCCTCCAGCTCCGCCGGTATCAGGCCGCCGCTGCCGGAAAACAGATCGCCGCCACTGCTCTCTGCGGTTTTGCCGAGGATTTTTTGCAGCGTGCCGCTGCGGTTGATGCTGTGATAAACGGAGGCCAGATCACGCGGACTGCCGCGCCCGACGCTGAGCCGTGACAAAGCGCGTTCCATATCCGGACAATGTTTCAGCACTGCGCGGAGTTCCGCGCGGATATTGTCGTTTTCCGCAAAAAACGCGACCAGATCAAGACGGCGGGAGATTTTTTCCGCATCGGTCAGCGGCATCGACAGGCGGGAGGCCAGAAGACGCGCGCCGCCGCCCGTCACGGTTTTATCAATTACGGATAAAAGACTGCCGTCGCGCCCGCCCTGCAGATTATGCGTCAATTCCAGATTACGGCGTGTTGCCGCGTCAATCTCCATAAAGCTTCCGGGTGGCAATTGTCGCGGCGGTGCAATGCGCGGCAGGCGGCCTTTCTGCGTCAGCTCCGCATAATCGACCAGCGCCCCCGCCGCCGCGATTTCCGCGCGGCAGAACCCGCCGAAACTCTCCAGCGTTGCCACGCCGAACATATCTTTCAGCCGTGCGGCTGCGTTTTCTGCATCAAAGCGGCTGTCAGGCTGGATGGTCAGGCATTTTTTATATTCGGCCCAGAGATCAAAAAACGCCGGATACTGCGCCAGACGGTCGGGGATCAGGATTTCCCCTGCAGACAGCCTTTGCAGCGCTGCTGTGATATTCTCTTTTGCAACGGGTTGCATCATAAACGCGCCGGTGGACATATCCAGCCAGGCCAGACCGAATTCCGACCCCGTGCGTGCCAGCGCACAGAGGTAATTGTTGCGGTCGCGTTCAAGGAGGCTGTCTTCGGTCAGTGTGCCCTGCGTGACGACACGCACAACCTCGCGCCGCACCAGTGCCTTGTAGCCGCCGCGCTTTTTGGCTTCCTCCGGCGTTTCAACCTGCTCGCAGATCGCAACCTTGTACCCTTTGCGGATCAGCCTCTCCAGATAGGTTTCATAGCTGTGCCACGGCACACCGCACATCGGAATATCTCCGCCGTCCCCCGCATGGCCGCGTTTGGTCAGCGTAATATCCAGCGCCGCCGCCGCAGTGAGGGCATCGTCAAAAAACATCTCGTAAAAATCGCCCATGCGGTAAAACAGGAGACAGTCGGGATACTGCTCCTTGACCTCCGTATATTGCGCCATCATCGGCGTCAGACCGGAAGCACCGGTTTTGCGTTGCGTTTGAGATTTGGCCATAACGGAAAAATCATACGGCAAGGCCGCGGAGGATGCAAGAACAAGCACGATACGGGACCAAACACTTAGGCCGGAGCGCCGAAAATATCCTCCATACACATACGGGTCTTGTCCGATGTACGGATTTTCGAGGGAAGAATATCGCCGTCTGCGGTAGCGGGATCAGACATCCAGTCCGGCGTATCAAGCTGGCGCAGCGCATAATATGACACCTGACGGTGTGCTTTCGCATTACCGGCCGCATCATCGGCATGGCGGGATAAATGAATGTCCAGCAGGCAGTTTTGCGTTCTGTACTGCCAGATTTCCAGAGACTGTTCGCCGCGCCGCGCGGACGGTGCGCCGAACAGATAGGAAATCTGCATTTCCGTCATATGCATCAGCCCTTCGGGATGGCCGGACAGATAGCGCCGCGCGGTATGGGTATAACCTTTGGCAGGGGCGTAATAGGCATCGGGCGCAGGTTCGGGCAGCAGCAGCAAGGCTGCCGCCTGATCACGTTCGGCAAGATCGGCGGTTTTACAGCTGCCGACCAGAAACAGGGATAAAAACATCATGGTCAGCAGCGTTTTCAAAACACCGGGGGGCACGGCGGTCAAAAAAGATGCGCCGGACTGTGCGGCTGCAAGCCGTCTGAAAAATGGGAAATTGCGCATGATCTGCATTTTTTTGTCCTGCCGCCGCCTTTTCTTTTGCGGCGGAAAACGCCTCCGGTCAATTACACCTGAACCAAAACCGCTTTTTCGCCATTGCCTTCTTCAAACAATGCCGTGACATTTTTTTGCTTTTGCGCTGCAGCGGCATTGTTCTGCTGTTCCGCTGCGCGTGTTTCCTTGATTTTTTCTTCCGCCACGGCCGCCATAACCGACAAAGAGCCGATGATGGACGCGCCGGGTTCAACCCGCAGCGATCCGTATTCGATTGTGCCGACGACGCAGGCGCCGGAGCGAATAACAAGCGTCCCGCGGACTTTCAGCGTACCTTCGAAATGGCCGGAAATTTCCGCCTCGTCAATCTCGACATCGCCTTTCATATGGCCGGTCGGCATAACATCCATGCGGCGCGCGCTTTTCAATGAGGCCTGCACATAACCTTCGACCACCAGATGTTCGCAAGCGCCGATTTCACCGGAAAGGGAAATACCGCCACCGACAACAAGACGCTGCCCGTCGCGGCGCGCCATATTCTGTTCGTAAGAATCGCTTCCGGGGATGTCGCTGCGAATCGTTCTTTTTTCAACGGCCATGTTCAAAGCCCTCCTTTATGCGCCGCCTTCCGCCAAAAGCAGCATTGCAGGTTAAAACCGGACGGAGTATTCATAGAAGTGAATCTTTATCACGAACCGGCAGCGCCCTGCAAGTTTTTCTTCAAAACCGCGGAAATCAGGGCGCGGGTTTCCTCCACGCCATAAAGCGCGATAAACGACCCCATACGCGGCCCCTGTTCCTGCCCCAACAGCGTTTCATACAGGCAGCCGAACCAGTCGCGCAGATTGTCGTAATCGTAATTTTTGCCGATGGCGTAAATGCCGGTCTGGATCTCCTCATGATCGGGGTTTTCCGGCAATTCGCCGAGAAACGCCTGAAGATCGGCCAGTGCGTCGCACTCTTTGCCTTCGGGAGCGCGGTATTTTTTCTGCGTCTTGACGAAATCCTGATAGTAATTCACGGCATATTCCGTCAGCCGGTCCAAAAACGGGGATTTTTCCGGCAAAGCCTCCGGCGCATAGCGTGTGATAAAGCCCCACAGCACGGATTTATCCACCGCATTGGCGGCCGAGGCCAGATTGAGCAGCAGGCCGAAACTGACCGGAACATCACCGATATCCGGCATTTTTCCGGCATGGATATGCCAGACGGGGTTTTCGATCTGTTTTTGCGCTTCTTCTTCCGGCAGTTTTTGCGCAAAACTGATATATTCATCCACCGCTTTGGGAATCACATCAAAATACAGGCGCTTTGCGGTTTTCGGCTTCTGGAACATATACAGCGACAGGCTTTCATTCGGCGCATAGCGCAGCCATTCCTCCACCGCCAGACCGTTGCCCTTGCTTTTGGAGATTTTCTGGCCGTTCTCGTCCAAAAACAGCTCGTAATTAAAGCCTTCCGGCGGCGGCGCGCCGAGAATGCGGCAAATTTTGGAAGACAGTTTCACCGATTCAATCAGATCCTTGCCCGACATTTCGTAATCCACGCCCAGAGCATACCAGCGCATCGCCCAATCGGGTTTCCATTGCAGTTTTGCGCCGCCTTTCAAAATCGAATGTTCTATTTTCTCGCCATTCTCGTCTTCAAACACCACCGTGCCTTTTTCGGGGAAAATTTCCAGCATCGGCACCTGCAGCACGCGCCCCGTCGACGGCGAAACGGGCAGAATCGGGCTGTAAGTGGCGCGGCGTTCCTCGCCCAGCGTCGGCAGCATCGCCCCCATGACCTCCTCATAGGTTTCCAGTACGCGGATCAGCGCCTGATCAAACACGCCCGCAGCGTAGCATTCCGTCGAGGATTTGAATTCATATTCAAAACCGAACGCGTCAAGAAAATCGCAGAGCCGCTTGTTATTGTGCTGGGCAAAACTTTCATAAGCATCGGAAAACGGGTCGGGCACTTTCGTCAGCGGAAAGCCGATATATTCCTGCATCATTTCTTTATTCGGCACATTGTCGGGCACTTTGCGCAGCCCGTCCATATCATCCGAAAAACAGATCAGCTTTGTCGGAATATCGGGTGCCAGCGTTTCAAAAGCATGTTTGACCATTGATGTGCGGCAGACCTCGCCGAACGTGCCGATATGCGGCAGGCCGGACGGGCCGTAACCGGTTTCAAACAGCACATAGCCTTTTTCCGGCGTTTTCCCGCCGATGCGTTTCAAAAGCCGCCGCGCCTCTTCAAAAGGCCAGGCGCGCGCGTCTTTTG
>SKHU01000066.1 GCA_007116755.1 Alphaproteobacteria bacterium | reverse complement strand
TACGGAATTTATAGACAGCCCCTTCTTTTTCCGGAGGATGTTCCTGCCGCTTTTTTTCTTTCTTCTGCCCGGTTATTTCAGCGGCTTCATTTACAACGTCTTCGTCGTTTTGCTGTGCTTTCCTGTTTTTCTCTTCGCGTTTTTCCATTATCTCCGCCATCTCCGATTTTTCGTAAAACACGTATTTTTTCCATGACAACCGCCATATTATCTATTATATTGCCTTACCGTAATCAACGGCAAGTGTCGGGGCGTGGCGCAGCCTGGTAGCGCGCTGCCTTCGGGAGGCAGAGGCCGGAGGTTCGAATCCTCTCGCCCCGACCATTTTTCTTTCTTGTTATTTTGCTTCTCTCTTTCTACAGTTCTTGTATGGCGTATCGGGAAAAATATTATTACGGTCTGTCCGGCAACGGTTTCCATCGTATAGTGTATAGCGAATGGGGCGCGGAGAATACGCAGATTATCATTTGTGTCCACGGGCTAACCGGTAACGGCTTTGATTTTGACTTTATCGCCCCCGAACTGGTGAAATGCGGATACCGCGTAATTGCCGTTGATCTTCCGGGACGCGGCCGCAGTGATGTCCTTGAAAATTCTCTGGATTACAACTATATCCAGTACTGTAACGATCTGGCGGGGCTTCTGGCGCATCTGGGCGTGCATAAACCCGCAAGCATAGACTGGCTCGGCATTTCTCTCGGCGGACTTCTCGGCATCCGGCTTGCGGGGATGCCGTTTTCTCCGGTCAGGCGGCTGGTTTTAAATGATGTCGGGCCGGAAGTTCCGAAACCCGCACTGGATTTTATTTATGACGTTATCTCGAAAACCTACCGTTTTGACGATGTTACCGCATTGGAGACAAGACTGCGCGAGACGCGCGGCCTGTCATGGGGGCCGATCACCGATGCGCAATGGCAGCATATGGCCGAACATAATTACCGCCGCCTGCCCGATGGCGGCGTGACCTATGCCTATGACCCGAAGATTGCCGATGTTTTTGCGCATCAGCCGACCGGCGAAGCCGATCTTTGGCCGTTCTGGGATCAAATCTCCTGCCCCGTTCTGGTGCTGCACGGTGCGCAATCGATTGTTTTGACATCCGACATTATTGAAAAAATGAAAAAACGCGGCGCAGGCGCAAAAACCGACGTGCATGTTTTTGCCGATTGCGGCCATGTCCCCTCTCTTATGGCCGCTTCGCAAATCGCGGCGGTGACCGGCTGGTTGAAGTCAACGGTGGAAACTGTAAAATAACAAAAAATATAAAGACAGCGTGTCAATGAAACGCAATCAAAAAACCTTTTTTCTGATTCTATCAGCCTGCGCCGTTCTGGCCGCAGTTTTCGTCTGGCATTATCTTGAGAAAAGCACCGCCGTCACAGTGGTCCGCGCCGAACGCGGAACGGCCGAATCGAATGCAACCGTTCCTCTGGTACCTCGCCATACAACACGGCTGGTTGAAATTCCGGCAGATGAAGGTGCAGGATACGGTTTCCCCGATACCGGCTAGAACGGCATCAATGATATAGAGGCTGATCTGGAAATATGGGCGAAAAACCAGGGGGAGGATGATCTGATCGCATGGGGACGGGAGCGGGATGAAAATCAGCCTCGTGAGCTTGTTTTGATCCGCGCATTTTTCCCCTATCTGCTGCCCGGGGGATTTTTCAACCGCAATATGGAGGCGGACTGCCTTCCCGATTTTCAGACATTCCGTGAAATGCGGGATACGGAAAGCTATACGCGCTGGAAATTTTGTATTGACGTTCTCTACCGTGATGAAACACCGGATATCTACAGGCGCGCTTTTCACAGTCTGAAACCCGGGAGCGACAAAGAAAAGAGCGGCGAATAAATCCGCCGCCCTTCTCTTTCCTGTCATGACGCTTTGGACGTCACTTCCTTATAACTTCAGGCCGATGCGGCTTTTCCGCCGGTATCCGTATCATCGCCTTCCTGCGGATCTTCGGAATGATTTTCGATCACCGGCTCTTCTGCGCGGTTGTCTTCAATCATTGTGCGTGCCGCCATGGCAACCTTGTCGCGCTCGGCGGCAATGCGTTTGAGCGTATGGACAACGGAACCCGTTCCGGCCGGAATAAGACGGCCGACAATCACGTTTTCCTTCAGCCCTTGCAGACGATCCACCTTGCCGTTGACGGCGGCATCCGTCAGGACGCGTGTCGTTTCCTGGAAGGAAGCCGCAGAGATGAAGGAGCGCGTTTGCAGGCTTGCCTTCGTAATACCCTGCAGAACCGGGATCGCCGTTGCCGGCTGTTTGCTGGCCTCGCGCATTTTCGCGTTGATATCTTCCAACTCCATACGGTCGATCTGCTCGCCGACAAGATAGGTGGTTTCACCTGTATCGGTGATTTCCATTTTTTGCAGCATCTGGCGGGTGATGACCTCGATATGCTTGTCACTGATACGCACACCCTGCAGACGGTAAACGTCCTGAATCTCGTTGATCAGGTAATGCGCCAGCGCCTCGACACCGAGAGCGGCCAGAATATCGTGCGGAACAAGATTGCCGTCGATCAGCGCGTCCCCTTTGCGGACGTAATCGCCTTCATTGACGGCAATATGCTTGCCTTTGGGAACAAGATATTCCTTCGGCTCGCCCTTGCCGTCTGTCGGACGGACGACAATACGGCGCTTGGCCTTGTAATCCTTGCCGAATTCGACCTGTCCATCGATTTCCGAGATAATCGCAAATTCTTTCGGACGGCGGGCTTCAAACAGCTCGGCCACACGCGGCAGACCACCGGTAATATCGCGCGTTTTCGATGTTTCGCGCGGAATACGGGCAATAATATCACCGGCTTTGACTTCTGCGCCGTTTTCGACGTTCAGAATGGCACCGACCGGCATATAGTAATTGGCCTCCATACCGCTGGGAAGCGTCAGGACTTTGCCTTTTTTATCCGTCAGATAGATACGGGGCTTCAACTGTCCGCCTTTCGGCTGCTGCCGCCAATCCGTTACGACTTTTGACGCGATACCGGTTGCTTCGTCCATTTCTTCATGGACGGAAACGCCCTCGACAAGATCGTTGTATTGCGCAATACCGTCTTTCTCAATCAAAATCGGCACGGTGTAGGGATCCCACTCTGCAAGTTTCGATCCTTTTTTGACCTGCTCGTCTTCGCCGACCAGCAGTTTGGCACCGTAAGGCAGACGGTGTGCCGCTTTTTCCACGCCGTTCTTGTCGATCAGGACAAGTTCGGTATTCCGTGACATCACAATCTGGATGCCGTCACTGTTGGTGACAACGTTCTTGTTGCGGATATTTACGGTTGCCGCAAATGCCGCCTCGATCGAGGACTGCATCGCGCCACGCTGTGCCGCGCCGCCGATGTGGAACGTCCGCATCGTCAGCTGCGTACCCGGCTCGCCGATGGATTGTGCGGCCATAACGCCGACCGCCTCGCCGGCATTGACGATTGTGCCGCGTGCAAGATCGCGCCCGTAGCAAATGGCGCAGATACCGTTATCCGGTGCCTCACAGGTCAGCACGGAGCGGACGAGAACAGAATCAATTCCCGCCGTTTCCACCTGTTCGGACATATTCTCGTCCATGACCTGCCCTGCCGCGACAATCACTTCGCCCGTCAGGGGGTCAACGATATCCACGGCTGCGGTACGTCCAAGCGCCCGCTCTGCAAGGCTGACGATCACGTCACCGCCATC
Source organism: Alphaproteobacteria bacterium (assembly GCA_007116755.1). Taxonomy (GTDB): domain Bacteria; phylum Pseudomonadota; class Alphaproteobacteria; order Micavibrionales; family CSBR16-224; genus CSBR16-224. Next base: position 5,355 of record SKHU01000066.1, on the reverse strand, counting down.
GATCACCGGACGCAGGGTAATACCCTTATCCGTGCCGCAATCATGATACGTAATGATCGCATCCTGCGCGACATCGACAAGACGGCGGGTCAGATAACCCGAATTCGCGGTTTTCAGAGCCGTATCGGCCAGACCTTTCCGCGCGCCGTGCGTGGAGTTAAAGTATTCCAGCACGGACAGACCTTCTTTAAAGTTGGAGATAATCGGCGTTTCGATGATCTCGCCCGACGGTTTGGCCATCAGACCGCGCATACCGGCAAGCTGCCGCATCTGCGTGGTCGATCCCCGTGCGCCGGAATGCGCCATCATATAAACGGCGTTCATCTGTCCGTTTTTATCCGGACGGGAAATACCCTCCATCATCTTGTCCGTCACCTGATCGGTACAGGTGGACCAGATATCGACGACTTTGTTGTATTTCTCGCCTTTGGTAATCAGACCTTCCTGATACTGCATCTCGTATTCGACAACGCGGCTTTTCGCTTCATCGACAAGCTGCTGTTTGGCTTCCGGAATAATCAGATCGTCCTTACCGAAAGAAATACCGGCCTTACAGGCATAGCGGAAACCCATAGCCATCATGCGGTCACAGAAAATGACACTGCGTTTCTGGCCGCAGTGACGATAAACGACATCAATCAGGCTGGAGACTTCCTTCTTGGTCAGAATACGGTTGATGACATCAAACGGAATTTCATGGTGCTTTGGCAAAAGATCGGAAAGCAACAGACGTCCCGGCGTCGTCTCAACAAGATGTACGACCGGATTGCCGTTTTCGTCAATATTGTGATAGCGTGCCTTGACCTTGGCGTGCAGGGACACGGCTCCCGCATCCAGCGCGTGCTGCAATTCGCCGGAATCCGTAATCAGCATACCCTCGCCCGGCATCCCGTCAACAGCCAGCGACAGATAATAAAGACCAAGAACGATATCCTGCGACGGCACGATAATCGGCTTGCCGTCTGCCGGACGCAGAATGTTGTTGGTAGACATCATCAGAACGCGGGCTTCAAGCTGCGCTTCTACGGAAAGCGGCACATGCACGGCCATCTGGTCGCCGTCAAAATCGGCGTTGAACGCCGTACAGACCAGCGGGTGCAGCTGAATGGCTTTGCCTTCAACCAGCACCGGCTCAAAAGCCTGAATGCCAAGACGGTGCAGTGTCGGCGCACGGTTCAAAAGAACCGGATGCTCGCGGATAACTTCCGAGAGAATATCCCAGACTTCCGGACGTTCGAATTCGACCATCTTTTTTGCCGCCTTGACCGTATTGGCAATACCGTAAAGCTGCAGACGGTTGTAGATGAAGGGTTTGAACAGCTCCAGCGCCATTTTCTTCGGCAGACCGCATTGATGCAAAAGCAGTTCCGGCCCGACCACAATCACGGAACGTCCGGAATAATCGACGCGTTTACCCAGCAGGTTCTGACGGAAACGACCCTGTTTCCCTTTCAGCATATCCGACAGCGATTTCAGCGGACGCTTGTTTGTGCCCGTAATCACCCGGCCGCGACGACCGTTGTCGAAGAGTGCATCGACAGCTTCCTGCAGCATACGCTTTTCGTTACGGATAATAATATCCGGCGCGCGCAGATCAATGAGACGCTGCAAACGGTTGTTCCGGTTGATAACACGGCGATAGAGATCGTTCAGATCCGATGTCGCAAAACGGCCGCCATCCAGCGGAACCAGCGGACGCAGTTCCGGCGGAATGACCGGAACGACATCGAGAATCATCCATTCGGGACGCGTGCCCGAGGCAATGAAGGCTTCCAGAAGTTTCAAACGCTTGATCAGTTTCTTGCGCTTGGCTTCGGAGTTGGTGCTGGCCAAATCTTCTTCAACCTTGACGCGCTCTTCTTCCAGATTGATTGCGGAGAGAATCTCGCGCAGCGCTTCCGCGCCGATACCGGCATGGAAACCGTCCTCGCCGTATTCATCCTGATGATCGAGATATTCCTGTTCGGACAAAATCTGGTTCGGCGCCAGCGGCGTCATGCCCGGATCAATCACGATATAGCTTTCGAAATACAGAACTTTTTCAAGATCTTTCAGTGTCATATCTACCATCAGACCGATACGGCTGGGCAGGGATTTCAGGAACCAGATATGCGCAACCGGTGCGGCCAGCTGGATATGCCCCATGCGATCACGGCGCACCTTGGACAGCGTGACTTCAACGCCGCATTTCTCACAGATAATCCCTTTATATTTCATACGCTTGTATTTGCCGCAAAGACATTCATAGTCTTTGACAGGGCCGAAAATACGCGCACAGAACAGACCGTCTTTTTCCGGTTTAAATGTCCGGTAATTGATGGTTTCCGGTTTCTTGATTTCCCCGTAAGACCAGGACAAAATCTGTTCCGGGCTTGCGATCGAGATCCTGATCTGGTCGAAACTCTGCGGGCCGCTGACCTGACCGAAAAGATTCATCACTTCATTCATGGCGTCTCACTCTCCTAAAAAATTTTATGCTTGTCGCTTTTGTTCTTTTTTCCGCATATGACGGCAAAGCAGTTAAAAACCGCTTTGCTTCAGGTCAACATTCAGCCCTAGCGCCTTCAATTCCTTGATCAGGACGTTAAAGGATTCGGGGATACCGATTTCAAAACTGTCCTCGCCCTGAACGATTGATTCATAGGCTTTCGTCCGGCCGGCGACATCATCCGATTTCACCGTCAGCATTTCCTGCAGCGTATAGGCCGCACCGTAGGCCTGAAGCGCCCAGACCTCCATCTCCCCGAAACGCTGGCCGCCGAACTGCGCCTTACCGCCCAGCGGCTGCTGGGTGACAAGCGAGTATGGCCCGATTGAACGTGCGTGGATTTTGTCATCCACCAGATGGTGAAGTTTCAGCAGGTATTTGTAACCGACTGTGACTTTACGATCGAATTTTTCACCCGTACGTCCGTCAATCAGCGTGACCTGTCCGGAACTGTCCAGCCCGGCCTTGATCAGAAGATCGTTGATGTCGGCCTCGACCGCACCGTCAAAAACGGGCGTTGCAAACGGCACACCGCCGCGCAGGTTATCGGCCATCTCCAGAAGTTCCTTGTCATCAAGAGTCTTGACATCGTTCTTGTAGGTCTCGTCGCCGTAGGCCAGTTTCAACTTCTCGTGAAGCTCTTTCTTGGACTGCGTCTCGGATTTTGCATCATTTCTGGATTGCGCATCATATACGCCGTCCAGAATTTTCCCGATCTGCCAGCCAAGCTGCGCCGAAGCCCAGCCCAGATGGGTTTCGAGAATCTGTCCGACATTCATCCGGCTCGGCACGCCCAGCGGGTTGAGAACGATATCAACAGGTGTACCGTCTTCCAGATACGGCATATCCTCGACAGGCATGATTTTGGAAATCACACCCTTGTTGCCGTGACGGCCGGCCATTTTGTCACCCGGCTGCATTTTACGCTTCACCGCGACAAAGACTTTGACCATTTTCATCACGCCGGGCATCAGCTCCGCACCGCGTTGCAGCTTATCGACCTTGTTTTCGAAACGATCATTGAGATCCTCGATCGCCTTGTCAAAGCTTGCGCCCATTTCTTCAATGTTTTCCATGGCCTTTTCATCGGTGACCACAATGGCGCGCAGATCGTTCTTTTTCATGCCTTCAAGGTCATCCGCCTTGATCGTGTGGCCTTTTTTCAGGCCTGCACCGGCTTTGGCAACGGTTTTTCCGGCCAGTTCGTCTTTCAGACGGCTGTAGAAACCGCGCTCGTAAATGCGGCGCTCGTCGTCACGGTCTTTGGCAAGACGCGCAATTTCTTCACGCTCAATCGCCATCGCACGCTGATCCTTTTCCACACCGCGGCGGGAGAAAACGCGTACATCGACAACCGTACCCGATACACCGGGCGGCAGACGCAGCGACGTATCCTTCACGTCGGAGGCTTTCTCACCGAAAATGGCACGCAGAAGTTTTTCTTCCGGCGTCATCGGGCTTTCGCCTTTCGGTGTCACCTTGCCGACCAGAATATCGCCCGGTCCGACTTCCGCACCGATATAGACGATTCCGGCCTCGTCAAGATGACGCAGCCCCTCTTCACCGGCATTGGGAATGTCGCGGGTGATTTCCTCCTGACCGAGTTTCGTATCACGCGCCATGACCTCGAATTCCTCCAGATGAATGGAGGTAAACACGTCATCACGCACAATGCGCTCGGAAATCAGAATCGAATCCTCAAAATTGTAACCGTTCCACGGCATGAAAGCGCAAAGTACGTTGCGCCCCAAGGCCAGTTCGCCCAGATGGGTGGACGGACCGTCGGCGATGATATCGCCGGCCTTTACCGTATCACCGACCTTCACCAGCGGACGCTGGTTGATACAGGTGTTCTGGTTGGAACGCTGGAATTTGCGCAGCGTGTAAATATCGACGGTCGAACGGTCATCTTCCTTGATATCCGTAGCGCGCACAACGATCCGCTGGGCATCCACCTGATCGATCACACCGTCACGGCGTGCCGTTACGGAGGCACCGCTATCGCGGGCGACAGCGGATTCCATACCGGTACCGACCAGCGGCGCATCCACGCGCAAAAGCGGAACGGCCTGACGCTGCATGTTCGATCCCATCAACGCGCGGTTGGCATCGTCGTTTTCAAGGAACGGAATCAGCGCCGCGGCAACCGAAACCATCTGTTTGGGCGATACATCGATAAAATCGATCGTATCGGGCGGAGACATCACGTTCTCGCCGTTGATGCGGCAAGAGACAAGCTCCTGCACAAATGCGCCTTTTCCGTCGAGTTCGGCGTTGGCCTGCGCAATCGTGTATTTGCCTTCTTCAATCGCGGACATATACACAACCTCGTCGGCGACCTTGCCGTTTTTCACGCGGCGATACGGGCTTTCGATAAAGCCGTACTGGTTAACCTGCGCATAGGTGGACAAGCTGTTAATCAGACCGATATTCGGGCCTTCCGGCGTTTCAATCGGGCAGATACGTCCGTAATGGGTCGGGTGAACGTCACGCACCTCGAAACCTGCGCGTTCGCGCGTCAAACCGCCGGGGCCGAGCGCCGACAGACGGCGCTTGTGCGTAATTTCCGACAGCGGGTTGGTCTGGTCCATAAACTGCGACAACTGCGACGATCCGAAAAACTCGCGCACGGCGGATGCCACAGGCTTGGCGTTGATCAGATCATGGGGCATCACGGTGTTGATATCGACAGAACCCATGCGTTCGCGGATTGCGCGCTCCATACGCAGGAGACCCAGATGGAACTGGTTTTCCATGAGCTCGCCGACCGAACGCACACGGCGGTTGCCGAGATGGTCGATATCGTCAATATCGCCGCGACCGTCTTTCAGGTCGAGCAAAACGCGCAGCAATGCGAGAATATCCTC
>SKHU01000280.1 GCA_007116755.1 Alphaproteobacteria bacterium | reverse complement strand
GAAAATAGGGCAGGCTTGCATCCTTGACTTCCCCGGACATTTTTTGGTTCATGTCTTTGACGGTTTCAAATTTGGCGCCGTCACTTGACGTATTGATCCGCGTTGCGGCCATTGCTTCGTCCAGATAGCCTGTCGCAATGGTTTTTTGAAAACCGAAATCGGCAGGGTTGGCAACATTTTCCTTGAAGTCGCGGCGCAGCCGATCGAAATTTTCCTCGCTCAGGGCGGGGCCGTCTTCGGTCGCGCCGTGCAGATACAAATCAAGATAGGCGGTGACCGCGCTGCGGCTGAATTCGGAGGTCAGATTGCCGATTTGCTCTGTGTTTTCGTCGCCGAGTCCGGCCTGTGCTTTCAGCAGGCCGATTTCTCCGCGCAGCGCCTGCAATTCGGCAAGGCGCGTTTCATGGAAATTGACGACTTCCTCCTGCGCAGCCGTGCCGGGATGTTCCAGCGCGTGCTGTTCGGTATCCATTGCATTTGGCAAAACAGTAAACAACCCGCCTGTCGCCATGGCCGACAGGGCAATCCAGGCCGGATAGTTGTTGACGGTTTTTCCGACATAATGTTTGACGTTCGGGCGGGTGTTGTCGTTTGCCATTTTCTTCTGCCTGTCTATTTTCTAATGTTTGCCGTAGGGGCCGGGTTTTTGCGGTTTACGGATATGTCGCGGCTCGCGTCTCAGGCTGTCATACACTCCCATGCCGCCGACTCCTACTGCGATAAAGGTAAACAAAGCGCCGACTATCGTGAACAGAGCCGACATTTCTTTGTCATTGGTATGGTTGAGATGTGCATCCGCCAGTTTTTCATTGATCTCTTTGACGGTCTGGAAGCGTTCGATATCACTGCCTGTGCGCAAATCGGTTTCTGCCAGTGTTTCATTCAGCAGGGCGGCTTTTACATCGCTTTTGAATCCAAGATCAGCGGGATTGACGATGTTTTCGGCAAAATGCGTGCGCAGTTCCTGAAAGCTTGTCTCGCTGATTCCCGCGCCTTCGGAGGTTGTGCCGTTCAGATACAAGTCTTTATAAGCGCTGAGGGCATCGCGGTTGAAGGCGGCTTGAAGGCTAGAGAGCTCTTCGCTGCCGCCGGTCAGAGAGGTTTGCGATTTTAAAAGCTCGATTTCTGCCTGCATCCCTTCCAGCGCGGAAAAATTCTGCTGATGTTGCGCGATAATACTTTCTTCCATCGCGGTCGGGGTGTTTTCCGGCGCGATTGCCTCGGGAGAAAGGCCGTTATGAATACCAATGCCTGCAGCGGTGGCGACGGCCAGTCCGGTCAGGAAGGTCACAGGCGGCAGCGTTTGCCGGATAACATATTTCGGGTTGATTTTTGTTTCTTTTGCCATTTTTCTTTCTTAGTGATTACCGTGTTTCAGTTTGCGCGGCTTGTCGCGCGGAATGCGTTTGGGCTCGTAGCCCCATTTCTCGTTTGCCGCCATGCTTGCCCCGAACAGAACAATAAAAGACAGAAGCGATATAATGCCCGCGACTTCATAGGGTTTGTCTTTTTTCTCTTCGTAGTTTTTCTGCAGTTCCGCCAATGTACTGTTTACAGCCTGCACGGTCTGGAAACGCTCCAATTCGCTGCCCGTGCGCAACCTTGTTTCTGCCAGCGTTTCGTCCAGCATGCCGGCTTTGACCTCTTTCTGGAAACCGAACTCGGCCGGATCGGCGATATTTGCAGTGAAATGCGCACGCAGCTCTTCAAAATTTTTCTCGCTGATGCCTGCGCCCTCTGCCGTGGAGCCGTTCAGATATAAATCCTTATAGGCCGAAAGCGCCTGCCGCCCGAATTCCGCTTTAAGCTCCGTCAGTTCTGTGCTGCCGCCGGTAAAGGAAGTTTGTGCTTTCAGCATGTCGATCTGTGATTTTACCTCCTCCAGATCTGCAAAATTCTGATGGTGCTGTGCCAGAATGGATTCTTCTATCGCGCTGCCGGTTTCGTCCGGTGCGACATAGCCGTTATCGACCATCGGCGGAATCAGGGTAAAGGACAAGGCGGTGGCGGCACCGACCGAAAGTATAAGACCGGTCGATGTGCCGAACGTATCGGCAATCGTGCGTTTGATATTGATTTTTGTGTCCTGTTTTACATTCTGCGGCATGAAAATCCCTGTTTTATGGCGTTGATTTTTAGTTAACATAGCAACTGAATGTTGTTATGTCAATATATTTTTGTTGTCGGTTTCTACGATTTTATGCCATTCTTGGAAGAAAATGACCGGATAGGACATATGAGCGAAGGCAGAATTTATACGGCGATCGGGATGATGTCGGGCACGTCGATGGACGGGCTGGATATTGCGCTGATCCGCACGGACGGGCGACAGCTTGTGAAGGCACTCGGCCATACGATTGTGCCGTATGAAGACGATTTCCGCAAATTGATGCGGTCGGTTCTGAAAGAGCGCGATCCTGACAGGATTGCGGCGGTCGAACAGGCTTTCACGCAGATGCATGCGCTGGCCGTGGAAACGCTTTTGCTGAAAACCGGCATGGAGATGTCGGACATCCATGTGATCGGTATGCACGGGCAGACGGTTGTGCATGAGCCGGAAAAAGGCAAAACATGGCAGATCGGCGACGGTGCGGTACTGGCGGAGATGACGGGCGTGCCCGTTGTGTACGATTTTCGCAGCGCCGATATGGCGGCCGGTGGGCAGGGTGCGCCTCTGGTGCCGGTTTATCACGAGGCGCTGGCGGCAAAACTTGAAAAGCCTGTAATTTTTCTGAATATCGGTGGTGTGGCCAATATCACATGGATCGACGGGCGCGGCAGTCTGCTGTCTTGCGATACGGGGCCGGGCAACGCGATGATTGATGACTGGCTGCTGGAGAAAACAGGCCGTGCCTATGATAAAGACGGCAGCGCGGCGGCGGCCGGGAAAATCGATCAAAAGGCGCTGGAAACGCTGATGGCGCATCCGTTTTTTACGATGCCGCCGCCGAAATCTCTGGATCGTGACACGTTCGATCCTGCGCCGGTTTCCGGTCTGTCCATTGAGGACGGGGCGGCGACTCTGGCGGCGTTTACGGTGGAAAGCATCGCCAAAATCGGCACATTGCTGCCGGAAAAGCCGAAACAGTTTCTGGTTTGCGGCGGCGGTCGTCACAATACGCATCTGATGCGGCAATTGTCGGAGCGGCTTGGCATTTCTGTGAGGCCGGTCGAGGATATCGGTGTGAACGGCGATATTCTCGAAGCCGAAGCTTTTGCCTATATGGCGGTGCGGCGGATGTGTGATCTGCCGATTTCCTTTCCCGGCACGACGGGCGTACCGCAACCGCTAACGGGCGGTGTCCTGTCCTTGCCAAAAGACAGGGAAAGCGCTACAATCTAAAGCAGTGCGGATTCCCGCATTTCAAGAATTTTCTGTTGTTTTTGCGTCACCCTTGCAAAGGATCGAATGCCGATGAGCAGTTCAATACGGACATATCTTGTGCGCGGCAAAAAAAACGCGCCAAGCCGCGAGACCTTTCTGCCCGAAAAAATCAGAATTTATCTGGCTGCGCGCGCCGTTGATGCGCTGGGCTGGGGGCTGTGTCTTGCGGCGCTGGTTTTTGCGGTGATGCTGGCCGGTTATTACCCCGGTGATCCGTCTTTGAACAGCACGGGAACATCGGACGGGATTCGCAATCCGCTGGGCATTGTCGGCGCATATACGGCGGATTTGCTGTTGCAGAGTTTTGGCCTTGCGGCAGCTGTTTTTCCGTTGATGCTGGCGGTTATCGGCAGGCAGGTGCTCAAACGCAGCCTGCCGGAAAACGGCTGGAGACGTCTGACAGCGTTTCTGGCGGGGCTTATTTTTGCCGTGCCGGCTTTGGCGGCGCTGCCGCCTGCGTCGGAATTGCTGCGGGGATTATATCCGGGAGGCAGCGTGGGAATCGTGCTGCTCAATGCGTTGACGCAGGGTTTGAAAATTCTCGGTATGGTCGCGCCGTTTTCACTGATTGCCGGAACGGGGCTGGTGCTGGCGTTTTTTTGTTTTGTCTATGCGGCGGGGGTCGGCTTCGGACAGGGATTTGTTTTGCTGTATCGGGGCGGACGGACGGTCTGCATTCTGGCGGCAAAACCCGTCCTTCTGCTGCGTCGCCGCTTTACGCAAGGTGCGGAGGAGGATAAAACCCCGCCGCGCCGTCGCGCCGCACGCAGTGCGGACGGCGTAAAAGACAAAGCGCCGCCGCCGGTGATACCGCGCAAATCCGCGTCGCCTGCAAAAACGCTGCGTGCGGAAAAAGAAAAACAGCCCGCCCTGCCGCTTTCCGAAACGGAGGGCGGTATCTGGCAGTTGCCGCCGCTGGATATTCTCGACGAGCCGCCGGCAGACAGAAATCCGGCGCATAATCCGGAAGCCTTGCAGAAAAACGCGGTGCTTCTGGAAGGGGTACTCAATGATTTCGGGGTCGAGGGACAGATTGTCGCCGTCAATCCGGGGCCGATCATCACGCTATACGAGTTGGAACCCGCACCGGGAACGAAATCTTCGCGCATTATCAATCTGGCCGACGATATCGCCCGTTCGATGAGTACGACAACGGTGCGTGTTGCCGTTATTCCGGGCAAGAACGCCATCGGTATCGAATTGCCGAATGTCAAACGCGAAACCGTGTTTTTAAAGGAATTGCTGGTGTCGCGCGAATACGAAAAAACCTCTGCAAAACTGCCGCTGGTGCTGGGCAAGAATATCGGCGGCGATCCGGTGATTGCCGATCTTGCGAAAATGCCGCATCTGCTGGTGGCGGGAACGACCGGATCGGGAAAATCCGTCGCCGTCAATACAATGATTTTATCTCTTTTGTACCAGCTTTCGCCGGAACAGTGCCGCCTGATTATGATTGATCCGAAAATGCTGGAACTCTCCGTCTATGACGATATTCCGCATCTGCTGACACCGGTGGTGACCGAGCCGCACAAGGCGGTCACGGCGCTGAAATGGGCGGTCGGCGAAATGGAAGACCGCTATCGCGCCATGTCGAAACTCGGCGTGCGCAATATCGAAGGCTATAACGCCCGCATCCGCGAGGCGCGCGAAAAAGGCGAGGTGCTGATGCACCGCATCCAGACCGGATATGATCATGAAACCGGCAAACCCGTTTTTGAAGAACAGCCTATACCGCTGTCCGATCTGCCTTATATTGTCGTGGTGGTTGATGAATTTGCCGATCTGATGCTGGTGGCGGGCAAGGAGGTCGAAGCCTGTATCCAGCGCCTTGCGCAGATGGCGCGTGCGGCGGGGATCCATCTGATTATGGCGACACAGCGCCCGTCCGTCGATGTTATTACCGGCGTGATCAAGGCGAATTTCCCGACGCGGATCAGCTTTCAGGTGACCTCCAAGATTGACAGCCGCACCATTCTGGGCGAGGGCGGGGCGGAACAGCTTCTGGGACGCGGCGATATGCTGTTTATGCCGTCCGGCGGCCAGATTGTCCGCGTGCACGGCCCGTTTGTTGATGATGCGGAGGTCGAGCATGTCGTGAATTTCCTGAAGGAACAGGGCGAGCCCGAATATATCGATGATGTGACCATCGGCAGTGATGAAGATATGTTCAAGGGCATTGCCGCAGGCGGCGGCAGCGAATATGACGAGTTGTATGACGAGGCGGTCGCGCTGGTGATCCGCGAGCGCAAGGCTTCAACCAGTTTTGTGCAGCGCTGTCTGCAGATCGGTTATAACCGTGCTGCGCGCATTATCGAACAGATGGAAAAAGACGGCGTGATCGGTCCGGCCAACCATGTCGGCAAGCGTGAAATTCTGCTGGAAGAGCGCTGATCATTCCGGAGAAATATCTTTAGGCGTTGCCGGAAACGGTGGACAGGCGGGCGGGAGAGATGCCGAGATTTTCAAGCGCCCTGTCCCATTTTTCATCGACAGCGGTGTTGAAAATCAGCCCCGGATCCGCATCCAGCGGCAGCCAGACATTGTCATGGATTTCCTGCTCAAGCTGTCCCGCACCCCAGCCGGAATAGCCGAGGGCAAAAATGCTTTTTTGCGGGCCGCAGCCGGTGACGATATCCTGCAGGATTTCCACCGTGGCGGTGATGCCGAAATTTTTATCAAGAATGACCGTATCGTTGTGGACGCGATCCGTGCTGTGCAGGACAAAACCGCGTGTAATCTCGACAGGGCCGCCGAAATGTACATCGGGCAGATGCCGCGGATCAATTTCGATTCCATCCAGTTTAAGCTGGGAGAGAATATCGCCGAATTCCACGCTTTTCAAAGGCTGGTTGATAACGATTCCCATCGCGCCGCGCGCATCGTGCGAGCAGACGTAAATCAGGCTTTTTTCAAAACCGCCATCCCGCAAAGACGGCATGGCCAGCAAAAGACGTCCGCTGAGATAGCCGGAATGCGTGTCGAGAATCCGTGCATCGCGCGGATTTTGTTTGTCATCGTGCTCGGTTGTGTCTGTCATGATCAGATTTTATCCCCATTCCCTGCGTCTGTGCCATTCTAACACATATCCGTTGAAAAAAGGATTAACGGCTGTTTTCTTTTTGCATGTAATAACCGGCGATCCGGTCGCGCAACGCAACGGCCTTGTCAAGGTGGCGGCTGCCGCTTTCATGGCTGATGACCGTGAACAGGTCGCCGTGGCCGTGAAAGAATACGGCTGCAGCACTGTCGAGATTGTCGCCGATACAGGCAATGTTGCCGTTGGCGTAAATATGGCCGCCGGACAAAGCCGTGGCGTTATTCGTGGAGTAGGCGAAATCGCCGTTGCAGCGTGTTTTGGCACGGGCGAAATATTCGGCAACCATATCGGTAAAACTTTTGCCGCGTGTCCAGTTAAAAATCTGCGCATTGCCGAACAACTCATCCTCGCGCCATGAATAAATACCTTCCTCGCGGTGGCGCGTATCCAGTGCGGAAATACGCAGCGCCGATTGCAGCAGGGCTTCCAGCCGGTCATGCGGCGCGGGTTCGGTGATTTGCGGCTGCGGCACCGGCACCTGTTGTTGCTGTGGCACGTGTTGTTGCGGCATTTGCTGCACCGCTACGGATGCAAAAGGCGGGGTGCCGGTCTGAGGCGGCACCGGTACGGGCTTTTCTACTGTTTGTTCAGGCTCCTGCCGGATTTCCGGTAATGCGGGCGGTGCGGGCGGAGAGGAAACCGAAGCAGAAGGCGGTGCGTGGTCAACGGCGGCGCGGCGGCTTCCGCTGTCTTGCGGCGGCAGATTCTTTGTGCAGAGGTGAAACTGCTCGACGCTTTTCAGCGTGCCGCGCAGAGCAAGGGTAAGATGCGCGCCGGGAATCTGGACGCGCAGGGTTTCGCCGCGCGCAAAACTGCGCAGAAAATCGAAATCCGGTCCCATCTGTGCGACCAGAATGCGTGAATTTACGGCTTCTGCAAGAATGCGGCGACTGGCCTGTCCGGGAATAATCAGGCTGAGGGCATAGCGGCCGCCCTCATCCAGCAGGTTTTCGGAAAAATCAAGAGCCAGCGACATGTTGTCGGAGGCATCGCGGGAGAAAATCAGCGCGATATTGGCATCGCGGAATTCATTGCGCATGGCGCAATAGGGCGGCGTGCCGTCATCCAGCGTGACGGTTGTGACCGGCCAGTTGCGGCTTGCGGGAGAGAGGGCTTTCGATGCGGCTTCAGCCGCTGCCGGAAAAAATCCGGCGATAAAAATTACAGTGAATGCTGTCAGCAGGGCTGCGGCGCTTTTCATTTTTTTATACGCTCCTTCTCTGTCTTGGAGCGTATTATATAGCATAGTTTTTCGGAAAAACAAAACGGCTTTTCCGCGCTTACTCTGCGGCGTAATCCAGCCCGATATCCAGATAGCGGGCGCTGTGTGTCAGCCCGCCAACGGAAATCAGATCAACGCCCGATGCCGCGATGTCACGGACGCTTTGCAGGGTAACACCGCCGGAGGCTTCCGCCAGCATTTTTCCGTCTATCATCTGAACGGCGGTTTTCAGCATATCCGGCGACATATTGTCCAGCATGACGATATCGGCAAGGCTGCAATCGATCACATCGCGCAGTTGTTCGAGTGTATCGACTTCGATCTCGATTTTCACCATATGCCCTGCGGCGGCAGCAGCGCGTTCCAGCGCGGGGCGGATGCCTCCGGCAACAGCGATATGGTTGTCCTTGATCAAAATCGCATCATCAAGGCCGAGCCTGTGATTCATGCCGCCGCCCATGCGGACGGCGTATTTTTCAACCATACGCAAACCCGGTGTTGTCTTGCGGGTCGAACATATCCGCGCCGTGTGCGGCTTGACCGCCTTTACGAATTCGGCGGTTTGCGTCGCAATGCCCGACAGCCGTCCGGCGAAGTTCAGTGCGACGCGCTCGGCGGCCAGAATCGCACGGGCATTGCCGGAAACATGCAGCAATTCCATACCTTTTTTAATTTGATCGCCGTCTTTTGCCGGCAGCGTGATGTCGAGATTTTGATCCAGCGTCAGGAAAACCTGCCGCGCGATCTCCAGCCCGGCGGCAATGCCGTCTTCGCGGCTGCGCATGACAACATGTGCTGTGGCCTCTTCGGGGATAACGGCCTGACTTGTGATATCACCCATGCGCCCCAGATCCTCGGCCAGCGCTGCGTCAATCAGTTGCTGCACAAGCATGGCAGGCAGGGCAAAGCGCGGATTTTCCGACAGCGCGGCGCGCAGTTCCCGTATGTTTTCGGCGGTGTTACGCATAGATTTTCTCCTTCGCGGGGGCGGTGTAATCCGCCTGTTTCAATGTGATAAAGCTGCGGTGTTTCCATGCCGGGCTTTCCTGCGGGTAATCGGCGCGGAAATGTCCGCCGCGGCTTTCGCGGCGTTGCAGTGCCGCCGTTGCGATCAGCCGTGCCACCAGCGCGGCATCGGAAAGTGCGGACAGTTTTTCCATTTTGCGGAATGCGGCAACAGCCTGTTTCAGTCCGTTTTTATGGCGGATCACGCCGGCAAGGCGGGTCATGACCTCCCGCAGCTCCGTACGGGCGCGGGCGGTGATCGTATCCGTGCTGTCCTGCGGTACGTAATTCCGCGCGATTTTTGTGCAGTAATCGGGGATATGCAGCAATTGCGGCGGTTT
>SKHU01000049.1 GCA_007116755.1 Alphaproteobacteria bacterium | reverse complement strand
GCAAAAGAAAGAGCCGTGCAGCTTTTTCTTTCAAGCAACACATTGCCGCCGTTCTTCTGTTTTGCTTATAATGTAAGGGGGAAAATGCAACAGCCCGCAACAATCTGCGGCAGTTTGCCCCGTCTTTTTTTGATTTATTTATCCATCGGTTTTTCAGGGATTTTTTTATGATTTTAGGTTTTTATATCTCGCTCTTCTGTATTGCCCTTTATCTGCGCTATTACATTAGCAGCGGTAAGGGGATGAAGGAAAAAACCGGTGCGGACAGCCGGACATATCTGGAAAAAATCGGTGATCAAAACCGCGATCTTGAAATCGGCGTGGCGTTGAAAAACCCGACCTATTTCCGCATCCGGCAGGGCGGGTTTCTGCTCCGTTTCCTTTCAAGCATGCACCTTGCCGACGAGTTTAAAACCGGCAATCCGGATCTGGACGACCTGCTTTTTATCAGCGACCACCCGGATGATTTTCACGACCTGATGAGGGATGAGGAAACCCGCAAAGCCGTTGAGCGGCTTTTTACCATCCCCGAAGCTTTCCGGCTTGTCTGTTTTGGAAAAAAACTCTGGCTGCAGATGAAACCCGCCCCGACGAAACAATACAACAACACGCTGCGCAGAAAAATCCTCGAAGACCTGTACGTGATCGCCGCAACGATAGATCAAAGCAGCGAAATGCGCCGCAACAGCGGCAAAAGCTACAGCCCTGCCAAAAAGCTGATCTGTTTTGTCACACTTCATATGGCCTTACTCGCCGGCGGTCTCGTTTCCGCCTTTGTCTTTCTGCAGGAAGACACATATTTTCTGCTGCCTTCCGAATATCGCGCATTTTTGACCACCTCTTTTTTTGTTTTTCTTTTTGCCGCGGTTTTCTGGGTCATGGCGCTGCGTTTCACGCTCAAACGCACGATGTGGTATGTGCTGGGGCTGGCGGATTTTATCGTCGTCGGGCTGGCCGGCCTGTTTTTCTCCGCGCCGATGCTGCTTCATGAGGCCAACCATATGCTGCCGCAGGGTGAACCCGCCTATTATCCCGCACCGCTGATCAACAAAACCTGCCAGCTTCGCTGCGAGCGTTCAACAGGCAGCGGCGAGAATCGGCGTACACAGACCCGCATCCATACGCTGGATCCCGTCATATGCGAATCGGGGAATTTGCGCGTTGAACACAGCCGGGAATTGAGGGAGCATGATTACATCTGCCGCAACAGCGCCGTTCTGGAATTCACCCTGCGCTTTCCCTATCCGCCGGAAATTTCCGGCGAGTTTGATGCTCCCGTCACAGCCGAGGCCTTTGACCGTTCCGGACGCAACGATACATTCGCAATACCGATATTCCCCGGCGCACTCGGCTGGAAATGGATTGATACGCGCCGTATCAGGGTAAAGGTAAAAGAATAAAGCGCCGCCCGTGCAGGGGCGACGCTTTAAACAGGGAGTGTACAACAACAAATAATATATTATATTATCGCTTGCCGCCCTTTGCCTGGGCTTCTTTCAAGCGTTTTTGCTCTGCTTCCTTTTTTTCTCTGTCTTTATCTTTGGAAGCATCTCTTTGCTTGTCGTCTTTGGACGGCTTGCGGTCTTGATCATAATTCGGCATGAATTTTCTCCTTAAATGTTTAGGGTCGCGCCACTCAAATCGTAGCGTATCTTTATTGTAAGACTGGCCAAAATAAAGATGATATGCGCCATATGCCGGAAAGTTATAAGCGCGGTATAAACACAGACAGGGTTTGCTTTTTGCGCTGAAAAACTCTACATTAACGGCAGAAAACCCGTGAAATAAAAACTTGAGAGGAGTTTTAGCCATGGCTGATCTTTTTGAAAATCCCGCAGGCACCGACGGTTTTGAGTTTGTCGAATATGCCGCGCCAGAGCCGGAAATTCTGCGCGCCCTGTTTGAAAAAATGGGCTTTGCGCTGGTCGGCCGCCACAAAAGCAAAAACGTCACACTGCACCGTCAGGGCGATATCAATTTCATCATCAATGCCGAGCCGGACTCGTTTGCACAAAAATTCGCCGCCGAACACGGCCCCTGCGCCTGTGCAATGGCCTTCCGCGTTAAAGATGCCAAAAAAGCCTATGACCGCGCCATTGAAATGGGCGCAAAACCTGTTGAAAATCCGGTCGGGCCGGGCGAGTTGGAAATTCCTGTTATCGAAGGAATCGGCGGATCGCGCCTGTATCTGGTCGACCGTTACGGCGACAAGGGCCGCATTTACGATGTTGATTTTGAGCCGGTGGAGGAGGAGAAATCCCGCGTGACGGATGCAGGGCTGACCTATCTCGACCACCTGACACATAATGTCAAACGCGGCAATATGGATGTCTGGGCGAAATTCTACGAAGATATTTTCAATTTCCGTGAAATCCGCTATTTCGATATCGAAGGCAAGCTGACCGGACTTGTCAGTAAAGCCATGACCAGCCCCTGCGGCAAAATCCGCATCCCGATCAACGAATCGCAGGACGACAAATCGCAGATCGAGGAGTTTTTACAAAAATATCAGGGCGAAGGTATCCAGCATATCGCGCTGGGCACGGATGATATCTACACAACGGTGGAAACGCTCCAATCCGGCGGTATCGCTTTCCAGACCACGCCCGCGACCTATTACGAAAAGACCGATGCCCGCGTTCCCGGACACGGCGAAGACCTCGACCGTATGCAAAAGCTGAATATTCTGGTGGACGGCGCGCCGACCGAAGGACAGGGGATTTTGCTGCAGATTTTCACGCAGGAGGCCATCGGCCCGATCTTTTTCGAGATCATCCAGCGCAAGGGCAATGAAGGGTTCGGCGAAGGCAATTTTCAGGCGCTGTTTGAATCGCTGGAAGAAGACCAGATTCGCCGCGGCGTGCTGAAAGCCGAAGGATAAAATTTTTAAGACCAACCGACAGGGAAAGGCAGGAGAACCATGAAACTGGCCTCACTGAAACACGGACGCGACGGCAGGCTGGCCGTTGTCACGAAAGATTTGACCAAAGCTGCTTTCGTCGATGATATTGCGCCGACACTGCAATCCGCGCTGGACAACTGGACGGAGACGGCACCGAAGCTGCAAAAAGCGGCGGCGGAGCTGGAGAACGGACAGCGCAAAAGCTTTGCCTTTGATCCCGCGCAATGCGACTCCCCCCTGCCCCGCGCCTATCAATGGGCGGATGGCAGCGCCTATGTCAACCATGTCGAACTGGTGCGCAAGGCGCGCGGCGCGGCGCTGCCCGAAAGCTTCTGGACGGATCCTTTGATGTATCAGGGCGGCAGCGACAGTTTTATCGGCCCGCGCGATGATATCGAAGCCGCCGACGAGGCATGGGGCGTGGATTTTGAAGCCGAAACCGCCGTCATCACCGGCGATGTGCCGATGGGTGTCACGCCGGAAGAGGCCGGAGACTATATCCGGCTGATCATGCTGGTCAATGACGTATCGCTGCGCAATCTGATTCCGGACGAGCTGGGCAAAGGCTTCGGATTTTTCCAGTCCAAACCCTCCAGCGCCTTTTCCCCTGTTGCCGTCACACCCGACGAGCTCGGCGACGCATGGGACGGCGGCCGCATCCATCTGCCGATGCTGGTGCATTATAACGGAAGCGAATTCGGCCGCCCCGAGGCCGGTGAAGACATGATTTTCGACTTCCCGCAACTGATTGCCCATGCCGCAAAGACCCGTCCGCTCTGTGCGGGAACAATCATCGGATCCGGCACCGTGTCCAACAAAACGGAAGGGCGCGGCTCCTGCTGCATTGCCGAGGTGCGGATGATCGAGAAAATCAAAACCGGCGCGTTCAAAACGCCGTTTATGTCCTTCGGCGATACGGTGAAAATCGACATGCCGGATAAAAGCGGCGCCAGCATATTCGGCGCGATTGAGCAAAAGCTGGTGCGGTACGAAGCTGCGAAGGCGAAAAAAAACGCCGCCTGAAAGGGAAAGGATAAGCCGCGATGAGCGCGAGTGATCAAAAATTCTACGAATATACGATTGACGAGATCAAGAGCGAAATCAGCTCAACGGCGCTGGGCTATTACGGCAGTATGGGACCGGCACGGCACGAAATGACGCGGATCGAGAACGAGATCAAAAATCTTGATTATGACGAGGTCAAGAAACGCCAGACTTACGGCTATTCTCCGGGGCTTTATGAATCGCTCTGGGCGATGGACAAGCACAAGACCCTGTTCGGCGAAGACACGAAAATCAAACTGCCGCAAAAGCTCGAGAGCTATCTCGACGATGTTTACGATCATGATTACAGTATCGAGAAACTCGCTGATGCCTTGAAAACCGCGCTGGACGGACGGATTGAGGAAAAACGGCAGCAGGAGCTGGCCGCACAGCGGCAGGAACGCAATACGCGGCAGAACGAACAGCGCGGCAATTTCCGCCGTTTTGTCAAACGCCCGCCCCCGGGGCCGAAAGGACACCGCCCGTCATGACGCGCCCGACACGCTACCGCATCAAAAATATCCGTGATGCGCTGGTCAACGAGATGACCGCAATCCATTACGGCAGCCGCGTCCGCGCCGAAGCCGCGATGAAATCCGTCGAACTGACCTCAAGGCGTATGAGCTATGAAGAGGCAAAAAACGACAATTCCGGCGTATTCTGGCAGGGGCTGTCCGAATGCGTCTGGCTGATGCAGAATATCAGCCGCAAAGGCGGCGAGCATTGGGAAATCACGCTGTCCAAACCCGTCGGGCAGTTGCTCGGCTTCAACGGCGATATGACAGCTCTGGCCACAGAGCTGAAACCCGCCTACGAAAATGTTTCCAAAACGATGGATTACGCCAAAACCCGCGCTAAGCAGCGCGAACAGGACATGTTGCACGAAAGAAAACGTGCAAATCAGCGCAATCTCAGAGCTTTTATCCGCAGGAGGTAAAATTTCATGTACACGCTTTATAATTATTTCCGCTCCTCCACCTCCTACCGCGTCCGCATTGCCCTGAACTATAAAAACATTCCCTATCGGCAAAAAGGCGTCAATCTGGTGAAGGGCGAACAATGGTCGCCGGAATATACCGGATTGAACCCGCAAGGCGCGGTGCCGGTGCTGATTGACGAGAACGGCTATGCGCTGACGCAATCGCTGGCCATTCTGGATTATCTTGAAGAAACGCATCCCGCACCGAGTTTTTATCCCGAAGACGTGAAAGAGCGCGCTTTTGTCCGGCAGATTGCGCTGATCGTTTCCTGCGACATCCACCCCGTCAACAATCTGCGCGTGCTGAAATACCTGACCGAAAATCTCGGCATCAGCGAAGAGCAGAAATTGGACTGGTATCAAAAGTGGATTTATGATAATATGTCATCTATCGAGATTATGCTTAATAAAAGCCCGCACCATAATAAAGGGGAGTATTGTTGCGGGTCGGCGCCGACAATCGCAGATTTTTGCCTGATCCCTCAGGTCTATAACGCACGGCGTTACAACTGCGATATGACGCGCTTCCCCCTGATAGAGGCTGTGGAACAGAAATGTCTTGCGTATCCGGCTTTCATCAAAGCCGATCCGCATACGCAGCCGGACACGCCCGAAGAATTACGCCGGACGGGCTGACAGGAAAGAAAAAAGGAGGCATAAGGAGAAAATCCATGAAAGAGATTACCGGAAATTCCTCCCGCGTTTTTGAAGGCCATTACAGCGATCTGGGCGACTGGAAACGCGGCGATATTGATTATTTCGTTGTACCGCAACGCTGGGATGACTACACGACGGAAGAACACGCCATCTGGCGCGATCTGTATCACCGGCAGATGGAAATTCTGCCCGGCCGCGCCATCAGCCTGTTTATGGACAATTTGAAAGAGCTGGGCATTGCCGCCGACCGCATTCCCGATTTTGACGACATCAACAAAATCCTCAAACCCAAAACGGGGTGGGAGGTTGTCGGCGTGCCGGGGCCCATTCCCGTCGAGCCGTTTTTTGAACTTCTGGCCAACCGCCGTTTTCCGGTCGGCACGTTTATCCGCACGCGCGAGCAATTCGACTATATTCAGGAACCCGACGTGTTCCACGATCTGTTCGGTCATGTGCCGATTCTGTTTGATCCGGTTTTCGCCGATTATATGGAGGCCTACGGCAAGGGCGGCCTGAAAGCCGCCGATCACAAAGCCGTTTACATGATCGGGCGGCTGTACTGGTACACGGTGGAATTCGGCCTGATACAGGAAGAAGACGGGCTGCGGATTTACGGTGCGGGGATTTTGTCTTCGCCGACGGAATCGGTGTTCTCGCTGGAAAGCGACTCGCCCAACCGCATCAAATTCGATGTCAAACGCCTGCTGCGCAGCCGCTTTTTTATCGATGATTTTCAGGACACTTATCACGTGATCGAAAGCTTTGACGAGCTGTTCGAGGCAACAAAGCCGGATTTCCTGCCTTACTATGACGAAGTGCGCAAATTGCCGACCATCCAGCCGCCCGAACTGGCGGAGAGCGATGTCGTGCTGCACAAAGGCACGGGGGAATACGCCAGAAAGGCGGCGGAAAACAGGGCGGAACGACAAAAACAAAAACAAGAGCAGGAGGCCGCCCGAAAGGCGGAATAAAAACAGCCCATGCCCCGGCAGAACGATAACGAACATCTGCAGCAGATCCATCAAAAAGCCGGATCACTGTACCGCAATGCCAAACAGCGCGCCCGTGACAAGGGGCTGAAATTCTCCCTGACACAGGAATTTATCGAAGCGGCCTTGAAAAAAGGCACCTGTCAGGCGACAGGCGTTTCTTTTGACTTTAACGCCAGCAGCGGCGGCAAGGGGCAGTCAAACCCGTGGTCGCCCTCTCTTGACCGCGTCAATCCCGAAAAAGGCTACACAAAAGACAATGTGCAGGTCGTGGCACTGATCTATAACCGTGCCAAAGGCGCGGATAAAGAAGCGGATGTCCGGCTGCTTGCCCGCAAGCTTTGCGAAAAAAACCGACACCGTAACTGTAGGAAATAAAACAGAAAAAAACCCCGCATTTTGCGGGGCTTTCTTTAGGAACTGCACTCAGCGTCAGCCCTTACGACCCGGCATAAATTCCCGCATTTTCTTTTTGGCGTTTTGTGCCGCCGCTTCGTGGCGCTGATAAATCTCTTTGCCGCCGCGCAGGGCAAAATTCCCGACACCGACCGCGGCATTCAACCCGTCTTCCGCAATGGTTTTCGCTTCTTGCAGCGCGATCTCCGTATCCTTTTGTTTGACGGCTTTGCCCAGTTCCGTGCCGCGCTCGACCGTGTAATCCTTAAAACTCAGCATATTGCGCTTGACGCCCTGTATGCCGCCCGCGCGTTTGAATTCACGTATGCAATAGCCCGATACCTCCCCCGCGACATGCTGCGTGGCAATCACAAATGCTTTTCTGGCCAGATAATTCATCATTCCGTCCTTTCCGGTAAAATTTTGATCCTTCCGTATTCCAAATAGCACAGAGATAAGGCTATGTCAATATGTTATGGTTTTACCTAAAGCTAAAAACCGCCGAAAATATTATTTTGTCTATACTTTATAAAACTTTAACAAAAATTCTCTACAATTGAGAGAGAGAGAAGGACAAAAGCCATGTTGCAAAAAAATACAACAGACGGAGGTCAGGATATGACGGTTCCCGATAAATTCCGGGACATAAAAGTCCTGATCGTTGACGATCACCAGCTTTCGGTCAAGCTGATCACCAAACAGCTGGAAAGCATGGGATTCAGCCGGATCGACACGGCGATCAACGGTGAAGAAGCGCTGAACATGCTGAAAGCGGAGACTTACGGAATCGTGTTTTTTGACCTGAATATGCCGGTCATGGACGGGTTCGATCTGCTGAAAACCTGCCGTGCAATGCCCGAATTTGACAAAACCGCCTTTATCACCGTTTCCGCCGAAGCGATGAAGGAGAAAATTCTGCACGTACTGGACAGCGGCGCCACCGCCTATCTGACCAAACCGGTTTCGCTGGACAATATCAAAAAACAGGTCTTGAAAACGCTGGACTGGCTGGAAGAACACGGCTGACCACCTTTTATCTTGCACAAAACATTCTACATTTATAGCCGGTTGAATAAATTAAAGCGTCATCCTAACCTATTAAATTTCACAAACAGAACGCCGGATTGACACAAGCGGCGCAATGGTGAACTCTTATAGGAATTGTAAGATTAAATAGAGGAATTAAGTATTGTGTCCCCCGATTTCCCGAGGTTTGGTAATAGTCAATGCCCTCCGGCCCAGATGGAAATGCATAGTAAAGCTTAATGTTAGGACTAATCATACCCCAATTATCGCGGCTATTTAAATCACTAAAGCTCATGGTTTCTCTCCTTGTTGATTTATAATACGTGCGTATTCTTCTGTAAGACGCTGCGTATCGTATCCATCCTTTTCAAGCATACGTTTATAATGTTTGTACACAATTTGAAAAATTTCTGGATCGTCTGTATATAACTTGATCGCCCCAATCGCAAAATCATTAGCTAAATCCTCTTGTGTCAAATTCTGGTCAATCAAGCCGTGTTCTTGCAGATAGGTTTCGTAAATATCAAAATAATCAGATTTCCAGTTTTGTCTCTCCTGACGCCATGCCTTATGCTTTAAATAAATCTCCATAACTTTCTGCGGATTGTCTTTATAGACTTCAATAGTAATCTCTGCCCCCCGCCTTTCCGGGTCTCCCCGACCGCCTGGAACCGTAAGCCTGGCTCGCCGTGGCTCTCCCGGAACTAATTCTGCATATTTTTCGTCAAGGCGTTGCAAATCATATCCGCTCCTCTTGAGCATAATCAGATAATGTTGATATACGGTACGCAAATTGTCCGGGTCTTCTTTTTTGTATAACTCCATTGCGCTAATCGCAAAATCGTTGACCAAATCCTCTTTGGTCAGACTCGGATCAATCAAGCCCCGCTCTTGCAGGTAGGTTTCGTAAATATCAAAATAATCCGGGCGCGGATTGACGGCGCGTTGATGGAATTTTTTATCTTTTTGATATATTTCCATGATTTTATCCGGGTATTTTTTATACACTTTAATTGTTTCGCGCACAGCGTCCTCGGGCGAAATAGCCATGCTGTTTACTAATTGAACAGTAATG
>SKHU01000248.1 GCA_007116755.1 Alphaproteobacteria bacterium | reverse complement strand
TTTGTCTCTCCCGCATTTTGCGGTGCAAATTTTGCCAGTTTTTTGCGCGCTTCATAAAGCCGCCATGAAACGGTGGTTTCCGCGCAATCCAGAATTTCCGCCGCTTCCCTGTGGCTCAGCCCTTCCCAGCAGACCAGCATCACCGCGTCGCGCTGCGCATCGGGAAGTTTATCGACAGCCTCCAGCAGCAGTTTCAGCTCCAGCCCGCTGTCGCTCTCCTCGCCTGTAGCGGCCAGCTCCTCTTTCAGCGGCATTTCTCGGCCGGATTTCCGGCTTTGCGCCCGCAGAAAATCTTTGGCCGCATTCACCGTCAACCGGTAGAGCCATGAGGTAAACGCCGCTTCAAAACGAAAAGAGGAAATAGCGCGGGCGATTTTGATCACCGCCTCCTGTGCGACATCTTCCGCATCGCTGCGATTGCCGCAGAATTTCCACGCAATGCCGTAAATCTTGTCGTAATGGCGCGTGATCAGCAGGGCAAAAGCCTCGCGGTCTCCGCCTGCGGCGCGGCGGATCTGCGTGTCTTCATCCTCATCCTCTGTCTGCGTTTCAATCGCCATTGCCGCTGCCGTTCTTCCCATTTTTTCAGCTCCGTCTTGACGGCCGTCTTTCCCTTAAGACGCTGCGGAGCGGAAAATCCTTTGTGTTTTTTTATAAATAATTTTTTAATATTGCGTTCATATCTTCATCCGAAAACGGGTAATCCGTGCCGCCGCGCGCATAAATCAGGTTGCGCGGCTGGATATGCCCCAGTTTTTTCTGCGCTTCCAGCGCCAGACGCATCGGCAGACCCGCTTTCCAGACCAGCGCGACGATTTCCTGCGCATCCTGTTTTTTGATAATTCTGTCCACATTCTCGCGGGGAATACCCGAAAGCTGCGCCAGCGCCTCGGCAGCAAAGCCGTAATGCTGCCAGGCCAGCGCGTCCATCACGGTTTCTGCGTTCAGCTTTCCGGCCTCGCGGTATTTTTTGACCTGCGCCGCAGGCGGCGCGTCGGGGTCGATCATATCGTTGAAGGCGATACGCCGCCGCACCAGATCGGCGATGGCCGCGGCGGTTTTTTTGCCGAAATCCTTGCGCTGTTGCAGGATTTTGAACACGGTTTTTCCGGCAAAACCGACAAGTTTGCGTGCCATTTCCAAATTCAGCCCGCCATATCGTGCAATGGCATCATGCCAGTCGGGGCAGTCGCGGGCATGTTCGATAATCTCCTCCAGCGTTTCTTCGGAAATCTGTGCGCCTTTGTTCAACAGCAGCAGCTTATTGGCCAATATGTCCAGCGTTTTAAAAATCCCTTCGGAAACCGGCGGGCTGACGGTTTTGCGCTGCGCGATCGCCTGTGCTGCCCATTGCTCGGGATGATGCTGCAAAACCTCCAGAAGATCCTCGTCGGAGAGTGACAAAGAATAGCGCAGCAGCGGTTCGGCAATATCTTTTTCGATATCGCGCGCCAGCCGCAGCACAACAGCAGGCGGGGCGGCTGTCATATCGCGCAATGCGGAGGACAGCGCACGGCGGATTTTTATCATTTCGTCTTCGGCCAGAATTTCCAGCACCTGCACCGTATAGGCGTAAAGCTTGCCGTGTTCGGAAGAGGATAAATCCGGCAGCAGCCTCACCAGCCTTTCGGCCAGCGCCAGACGCACATCGTCGTTTTTGTCGCGGGCGAGTTTTTCACCGGCTTTCATCGGGGCGGCCTGATTTTCCGCAACGGCACGGCGCACGGAATCAGCAGGATCATCGGCCATGTAATAGAGCATTTCAGGAGCAGTATCAGGGTCGGCAGCCAGATCGCGCCGTGCCTGTTCATCTCCGTCTTTCAGGATTTTTTTATCGCGTTCGTAACGCTCTTGCGTTTGTTTTTCCGGCTTTTTTTTGGTGAAGAGCAAAAAACGTTTCAGGGCGCGCAGCATGAAAAATGTCTCCGGAATACGGATGCGGGACGGAAACGGCAGGCAACGGCGGCGGCACAGCGCAGCGGCACAAAATCAGTTGGCCGCGGCTTTCTGCAGAACCAGATTGCCGCCCGTCATTTGCGAAGCCCAGAACCGTTCCATAGTTTTCAGATTGTCATTCAATTCTTTCAGCTTGTCCTGCGGAAAGCCGACCTGATCCAGATGTTCCTCGTGCTTTTCATACAGATCGGACAGCGCAGCGTTCAGCGCCCGCCCTTTATCCGACAGCCGCACGCGCAGCGAGCGTTTGTCATGCACCGAACGTTCCTGTATCAGATAGCCGTTTTCAACCATTTTCTTGACGTTGTAAGAGACGTTGGAGCCGAGGTAATAGCCGCGGATGGTCAATTCGCCGACCGTCATTTCATCATCACCGATATTGTGCAGGACAAGGCTTTGCACGTTGTTGATATCGTGCACGCCCGCGCGTTCCAGCTCGACTTTCAGCACGTCAAGAAACTGGCGGTGCAGCCGTTCGATCAGATGAATAATCTCGTAATAAGGTGAATCCATTGCAGTTTCTCCTGAAAAATACTTTTCAGCTTTCTATCCTAGACTGTTTCGGGCGCGGAGAAAACCGTTTTTCTTATAAGATCAGGTCTTCTTCGCCGTTTTTGCACGGCGCAAAAACTTCATCAAGCTCCGCCTCTGTGACATCCTCCAGACGCGGCGGCTTCCAGCGCGGTGCCATATCCTTGTCGATCAGCACGGCGCGCACCCCTTCGTAGAAATCTTCGCGCAGGGTGATATTCTGGCTGAGCCGGTAATCGGTTTTCATGATGGCGGAAAAATCGGCACCGCGTGCGGCGTGATAATGGCGAAAAGCGGTTTTGACACTGAACGGGCAGTGGCTGCGCAGGGATTTTAATGTTTTTGCACACCACTCATCCCCTGTTGCATCTTTTTCCAGTGCGCCCAGTATGTCTTCCACGGTTTTTCCGGCGAAATATCGGTCGATTTTATCCTGTAAGGCGAATTTTTCCCGCGTTTTGACGGCATAGGGTGCCAGAACCGCATCGGCCTCGCCGCCGGATGCCAGACTGCTTTCCACCGCCGCCCAGTCGCTTTGCGGCACAAAATGCGTTGCCAGCCCCAGCGCCGCCATATCGCGGCCGCTGACAATCTCGCCGGTCATCGCCATATACAGGCCGGTCAGGCCGGGCATATCGGCATAAAATGCCCCGAAACCGATATCGGGAAAAAAGCCGATTTTTACCTCCGGCATGGCGGCGCGGGTCGTGTCCGTGACAACACGGTGCGAACCGTGCAGGGAAATGCCGATGCCGCCGCCCATGACAATACCGCCGATCAGCGCAATATAGGGTTTGTGAAAATTGCGGATCAGCGCATTCAGCCGGTATTCCTCGCGGAACAGCGTGCGCACGGTCTCGCCGGGGTCTTTGCCGCGGCGCATTTTATCCGCTTCAATCGCCACGGCCTTGACATCGCCGCCTGCGCAAAAGGCACGGTCGCTTGCGCTTTGAATAACGATCTGCGTGATGCGGTCATCATGCCGCCATGCCCTTAATGTTTTATCCAATACGCGGAACATCGTCAGCGACAGCGCGTTCAGCGCCTTGACGCGGCTGAGCGTGATAATGCCCGTCGTGCCGACGGTCTCGCAGATAATTTCGGCTTCATAGAGATTTTCAGGCTGAACGGACATGGGGTGATAAAAACAGGAATTAAAGAATTTCGGTCACAACTTCCGGCGGGCGGCATATTCGCGCGCCTTTTCCGGTGATGACGATCGGCCGTTCGACCAGAACGGGGTTTGCCGCCATCTGTTCCAGCAATGCCGCTTCCGGCAGCGTGTCGGGATCAATACCCAGATCTTTCGCCTCTTTGCGCCGGACAAGCTCTGCTGCGGAGATGTTTAATTTTTTCAAAAGAGCGCGCAACTCTTCGGCATCCGGCGGATTTTTCAGATATTCGATCACGGCCGGTTTTGCACCGGCTTCCTCCAGCAGCGCCAAAGTCTGGCGGGATTTGCTGCAACGCGGATTGTGATAGATTTTTATCGTCATCCGAACCTCCTGTTGCCGAAACCGTTGCCGAATCCTCTTTTCGGCGGCGTGCGTCCGGCAATATCGTTTTCGCTGCCGTTATCGCCGATAAACGGGTTTGGCGGGTTGCCGCCCGAATTCCCGCCCGGCGGCTTGTTCACGTATTTCGGGGAGATACCGCGGCGTTTGCGATCTTCAAAAGCCTTGAGAACCTTCAGCATTTCGTCATTATAGGTCTGGCGGGCAAAATCATAGGCCGAACTGCCATAGCGATCCTTTTTATGCGGGTTGGCGCCGTATTCCAGCAGCAATTCGGCATTTTCGCCGTTGCGCACGCGCAGAGCGTGTTGCAGCGGGGTTGTGCCGCTCTGGTCTTCGGTATCAACAGGCACACCGGCATCAAGAATTTTCTTCAGCACGTTTTCATGTGCGCCGCGCGCCTCGGCCGCCATATGCAGCAGAGAATCATGCTGCGGATAACCGCCGTAACGCGGATCATTGTTTGCAGGCGGTTTCTGTGTCGCCAGTTTGACCAGATCGGCTCCGTTTTCCACCAGAAAATCGAACATTTTCAGATCAGGCTGATAGGGGCGCAGCGTATGGTGCAAAACGCTGCGGCCGTATTCGTCCGTGACGTTGAGATCAGCACCTGCTTTCACCAGTGCTTTGACATTGTCGTCGATATAATGATTGCCGACCATCGCGTTCAGGATCGGTGTACGGCCGTATGTATCGCGCTGGTTGATATCCGCACCGCCTTTGATCAGACGCTTGATCACCGAGGTATCGCATTTGCGCGACAGGAAAAACAGCGCATTCTGGTTGTTCTTGTTCAGCACGGTCGCATCGGCTCCCGCATCCATCAGCGCTGTCACGACTTTGCTGTGACCGTATTGCATAGCGCGCATCAGCGGGGTTGTGCCGTCTTCTCCGGCCGCATTGATATCGGGGCCGTATTCCATCAGCACCGGAAACAGCTTGCTTTGCTGAAAGGAGATGGACTCCTCCAGCGCCGAGCAGCTCTGATGTACAATATCCGCGCCGCGGTCAAGCAGTGTACGCACGATTTCTTCGGATTCCGCGCCGACACCCAGTGCCAGCGGGGTCTTGTTGTTTTTGTCCAGCGCGTTGATATTCGCCCCCGCATCCAGCATGCGGTGGACAGCATCGATTTTCTCGTTAATGACCGCCTCGTGCAGAGCTGTGCGCTTGCGATCCATATCCGGCTGGTTCAGCGTTTTTACCGCTTCTGTTTTCAGCAGGAAATGCAGGACTTTTTCGTCTTTATTGGCAAGCGCCAGATGAAAAACCGTCTCGCTTTTATTTGTTGTCGAGGTCAGATCAACGCGGTGATGCGTAAATTCCTGTACGACCGAAAAACTGTTGCTGCGGATCGCATTGTGAAACGGGCGCAGGCCGGCATTGTCGGGTTTATCGGCATGTTTGCCGGTTTGCAGCAGAAAAGTCACCTCGGACATACCGTGCGAGGAGGCGGCGAAATGCAGCGCCCGCCGTCCCAGCTTGTCGGCCGCATCGGGATTTGCCCCTTGTTCCACCAGCCAGGCCGCAAAACGCAAATCCGGCTTTTTTTCCGTATCGGCAAAGATTTCAAGAAACGCGGATTTTCCCGATTTGTCACGGATATCGATGGCAAGGCCGGCCTCGAGCAACAGTGTAACGGTTTCGCGGTCGCGCCGCTGGACGGCGTAATGCATCAATGTGCGCCCTTCTTTATCGCCGAATTTCAGGTTCACATCGTCCCTTTTCAGCATTTTTGCGACGAATTCGCGGTGGCCGTCCAGATAGGCCTGCATCAGCTTGGTGCGTCCGTTCGGTTGCAGATAGAGATTCGGCGTATCGCGCACATCGTGCAGCATATCTTTTGTAATTTTTATATCCGGGCGTACGGGTTTTTGTGCCTGCCTGTTGAAGTGAGGGGTCATAATCTCTCCGTTTTCCTGCAATATCCTGCAATATATGTCTTAAAACGTGATGCCAAAGCGTATCATAATTTTACGGATATGACTATAGAGGAAAAATAATTTCAGATATTTCGGTAAATTATTGAATTTACTTATTTTGTGGTGCGGGTGTTTTTCCTCCCGTTTTTTCCGGAAATTTGCTATAAAAGGCGTTCCGCTCCCGTAGCTCATCAGGATAGAGCGCAAGATTCCTAATCTTGAGGCAACAGGTTCGAGTCCTGTCGGGAGCGCCATCTGTTTTTTTACCGCTTCTTTCCAGCGGGATAACAAAAATATTTACTTTTTTTTAAGATTCGTTTTATAAAATAAATATAGTACGCAAGTACTTCTTTTTTGTGGAAGTCGATCCATTGAGCGGCAATTGAATAATGTCTTTGGTAACTACTATGAAGGAGATGACATATGAAGAAAGCAAAACTCACACATAAATTTGCAGCAGGCATTTTTGCAGGACTGGCGCTTGCACCGAGTACGTCTTGGGCGGTTGGTGCGTCAACGGCGGATTTTTCTGATGCGACGATGGCGATTGAACAGTCGGCGTCAAGAATTCCCAACCTGATCACGACAACGGCATTTATTGCCGGTATCGCGATGGCGGTTGCGGGTGTTTTCAAACTGAAAGCGCATGTTGACAACCCGGTTTAGGCTCCGTTGAAAGATGCGTTGATTCGTCTTGCTATCGGCGGTGCATTGCTGGCTTTCCCGCTTCTGACCAACATGATGGTTGGATTGATCGGTGATAATACCAGTGACGCGCATCTGGTGCATACGAAAATCGGTAATCTGGTCTATTAAAGTAAAGGCTGTATTACCCTCAATACTAATGAAGCCCGGCAATATGCCGGGCTTTCGCTGTTATGAAATTGTTAAGATGCCGCGGCTATAATGGATTCTGGCGCTGTATGTCGCAAAACGGGCGGAAAATATTATGGCCGCAGATAACAAAACGGACAAAATCGAAAAAACGGATAAATACGGGCACCATCCGATGCTGACCCGTATTTTTTATCCCCAGGAAGTGCAGGATTTTCTGGAGAGTTTTGTCGTACCGAAAGATCATGCCGCAGATGCCGGAATTCCAGATACCGCACCGCTTTCCACCGGCACGGTTCTGCAGGATATTGAAAATTTGTGGCGCGAAACGGGGGTTCCCGTGCTGCATCCCGCCGATCTCCGGCAGGTGCTTTTGAAAAAATACATGCCCGATGCCGACCCGGCATTGCTGGAGATTTTCGACCGTACGGAACGCCGCGCCTATCTGGCAGAGCAGATGACAGGTTATCTTGAAAAGCGGCATCTCGGCATTGTATCCGGTCTGGCGCATCTTTATGCATCAATGACGGAGTACCCCGTGGCGATGCTTGAGGTCGATTATTCCAATATGGGCGGCACCAATGAATATTTCCGCAATCTGGCGGCAGAGGAGCGCGGCATCAGTCCCGAAGAAATACCTGTTGCCGATGTATTCGTCCATACCGACCGTACGGCAGAGCTGATCGCCAAAACCGTGCGAACGGAAACGATGAAAGCTGTTGCAACGCAGGAAGACGGTTATTATACACGCACCGCATCCGGCGCATTGTCGCAGCAATTCACCGTTTCGATGGCCGGCGGCGGAGAAGACAATGCGGCGACGGGCTACAGTTATAATTCGACGGCGGGGGGCGGTACCGTGCTGTGTGTGCGCGCAGGCGGTGACGAGCTGCGTGTTATTGTGCCGCATCTTGAGCCGGACAAATATGACGTGCTGGCCGAAACTGTGCATGGAAAAATTGAAGAACATACGGCCAGACTTGGCCTGCATGACCATGTGCATCCCAAACATCCCGGCGATCCGCTGAAAAACGGCTTCGGCGCGGCGATGGCGATTGCGGATATGCGGGGGATTGATCCCGCGACGGCGGTGATGGAGGCGGATCTGTCCGTCAAAGCGCATAAAGCGGCGCTGGGTATGACACGTCACGGGCTTGTTGATGAGGAAACACTGCGGGACACGTATCGCCGCTATTTTGATGCGTCGCCCGACGAACTCCCGCCCGGCATGACGGCAGAAGATGCGGCGCAGCAATTGCTGGAGATGGAAAAACAGGCTGCGCAGGCGCAGCACAATGCTTTTGCGGCGATGAAAGAGACGGGTGCGCACAGCCTTGCCGAAAAACAGGATTATATCGCGGCGGAAATCGAAAAACTGGCGCTGGACGATACGGCGCTGAACGGCGGATTTGCAGAGCCGGAGGGAGAGATACCGGATGACGGCACATTGCCGTTATTCGCGACTCCCGCAGAGCGGCGCTATATCGGGATGATGCGTGAAATCCGCGAAAAGAAAATTCCGGTTCAAAATGCCTATGAGGCACATTATATGCGGCATGCGGCGTTCCGGACCGTTGCGCTGGATTCCTCGGCCGGTGTCTGGATGCCCAATGATATGCCCGAGACCGTGGATATTTTTATCCGCGATACGCAAACACTGAAAGAAAGACTGCTGATTGCGGGGGCGGCATCGCAGGAAGAGGTCGGCGGGCTGACGGTGACTCTGGTCGGGATCGCGTTTCACAATCTCGGCGGGTTGAATGAGGAAATCGGCCATGACGGCGCAAATGCGGTGCTGAAACATATGACGCAGGAAATTATCGGCGGCGCTTTCGCCGATCAGGGGCTGAAAACGGGAGATTACCAGATCGCCCATTACGGCGGCGCGGAGTTTCTGGCCGTCGTCAAACCTTTTGCCGAAGACGGCAACGGCGCGCGCGTGTTGTGCGATGCGGCACTGATCGGGCGCGTGGAAGACGGAATTGCCCTGCGTACCGCCGCGTTGAATATGACGGAAATTTCAGAATTTCTGGAAAAAGAAGGACTGCGCGCGCCGGATAAAGAATCCGGCCTGCCGGAGAAGAAAAAATTTGCCGATATTGCCGATGTCAAACCCGAACGCGGCATTGACGGGATTTACGCCGTGACACTGTCGCATCCGGTAAAATCTGCCGATCCGCCGGAGCGTGCGGGTGCGCTGATCTTCCGGCACCGGCAAGAGCTGGAAGGCGCTGTCACGACCCGCCGCGACGATATTCTCGCCGCAGATGCCGGAAAGAAAGAAAAGGCGCAGCCGCGCAAAAACCCGGGCATTTTAAAACCTGTCTGATT
>SKHU01000220.1 GCA_007116755.1 Alphaproteobacteria bacterium | reverse complement strand
TGCTTTATAAAATATAAACCGATAAGATGTTTTTTGCACGGTCGGTCAGGTGAAAAGGTAGGAAATGGAAAGATTTTTTAAAGAAACAGATAAAAAAACGGCGCTGTTTGCTCTGGCAGGGCTGTTTTTGACGGTTTTGATGCTTTCGGGATGCGCCGGGCCGCATACCGCGCCGCCGCGCGCCGATACGCAGGCCGTGCATCAGGAAACGCTGGAACAAAAGCGCCTGATTTATCAGCGTGCCCTGCAGGACAATGCGCGGGTGACGGCTGTGGCTTTCCCGCTGCTGGCGGCGAATGCGGAATTTTGCGGCCGTAATCTGCGCCCGATGGATGGTATGTCGGGCTGGACGCTGGACGGGTTTCCGCGCAGCGAACAGCCGATGGTGCATCAGCTTTTCGGTCTGACCAATGCGGTGACGCTCAGCAATGTCGTGCCCGGATCACCTGCAGCGCAGGCCGGATTGCGGGCAGGGGATATTCTTGTGTCCATCAACGGAACGCGTGTCGGGCAGGGGCAGCGCGGCCTGCGTGATGCGTCGAATCTGTTGCAGCAGACAGGGATGCGCCCGCGGCAGATTCATTTCTCGCGCGGCGGACAGATTCGCAACACGGTGGTGACACCGGTGCAGGGCTGTGACTATCCCGTCGGTATTGACCAGAATGATTCCCGCATCAATGCCTATGCGGACGGGCGGCGGATTGTGATTACGCGCGGTATGCTGCGTTTTGTCGAAAACGATACCGAGCTGGCGCTGGTTGTCGCGCATGAGCTGGCGCATAACGCAATGGGTCACGTACCGAAAAAAATGACCAATGCGCTGGCCGGTGCGCTGGGGGGGCTGGCGGTTGATCTGCTGCTCGGCTCGGCAGGGGTGCATACCGGCAATCAGGCCTCGCAGCTTGGCGGGCAGATGGGCGCAATGTCGCATTCCGTCGCCTTTGAGCAGGAGGCGGATTATGTCGGCATGTATTTCATGGCACGTGCGGGTTTCGAGACCGGCAATGTCGCACCGTTCTGGCGGCGCATGGCGGTAGAGCAGGGCGATGCTGCGGTTGAAATCCGCCGTACGCACCCGACTTCGCCGGAGCGTTTTGTGGCCATCAATGCCACGCATCAGGAAATTCAGGCGAAAAAACGCGGCGGACAGCCGCTTGCCCCCAATCTGCGCCGCTAGACGGCAACGGTACGGCGAATGGCGGAGGCGTGGCGCGCAAAATCAACAATTGAAGGCACGGACGGGCGGCATCGTTGCGGCTGGGTCGGTGAGGGGAAGCCGTTCTATGAGGCCTATCACGATGCCGAATGGGGTGTGCCCGTCTATGATGATCACAGACATTTTGAATTTCTGATACTGGAAGGCGCGCAGGCGGGTTTAAGCTGGGAAACGGTGCTGAAAAAACGCGACGGCTACCGCGCCGCATTTCACGGTTTTGATGCGGAAAAAGTTGCGGCGATGACGGATGCGGAACTCGACGCGCTGCGGGACAATCCCGCGATTATCCGCAACCGGCTGAAAATTCTCTCCGCCCGCCGCAATGCCCGCGTGTTTCTCCAAATTCAAAAGGAATGCGGCAGTTTTTCCGATTATATCTGGTCTTTTGTTGGCGGCGCGCCGCTTGTCAACGCATGGGCGCATCTCGGCGAGATTCCCGTGACGACAAAAGAAAGCGATGCGCTGTCCAAAGATTTGAAAAAGCGCGGCATGAATTTCGTCGGCTCGACCATCATCTACGCGCATATGCAGGCCACCGGTCTGGTCAACGACCACCTGACCGGCTGTTTTTGCTACTCTGCCGTTTAATGAGGTTTGGCCGCAGGTTTTTTCGGTTTGCTTTGGCGGCGCAGCCGTGCAACACCGCCGGCTGCAAAACCGGCACCGAGCAGGGCGAAGGCAACACCTGAAGCCATGCCGAAGGTTTTGTTCAATTCACGGCGCTGTTCGGCATGGCGCAGCGGCGTTACGCCGTGCCAGTGCAGATCGGAAATCTGCCGCATTTCTGTGCTTTCACCGCGTTTTTCAAACAGAAAACGGTTCAGCGCATCCTTGTCCATTTCCGAAGCTGTGGCATGCTGGTTTGCCGGAAGCACGGTTTCCAGACGATTCAGCGTTTCGCTGCGCGCATCGGCGTAAATCGTTTGCGCATTCTCGTAGCTGCCGTAATAGGGTTTCATCCAATACGCGCCGCGCTCGTTATTCATCAGCGCAGGCGTTGCCGCCACCGCGAATGTCAGACACAATCCCGCAGCAACGAAATCAACGTTTTTCAGCAGTTTTTGTCCGATCGTCTGTGTCATTTATCGTACTCCCTTAGAAATAAGCGGTTTCCGGCATTTTCGCGCCGCTTTTGTTATGCATACAGTGTACCGATTCGCACTACATTATGTCAATTAAAATATCGAATGCGGCATAAATAAAAAGAGCGGTTAAAAATGCCGCTCGAGGCTGTTGACAAACTCTTCCATCGTCATCGCGAGCCGCGATCAGCGGCGTGGCGATCCAGAAAAGTGGTGGAGATCGGCAGCTTATGGATTGCCACGCTCCCTTACGGTCGCTCGCAATGACACAATGATAGAAGTTTGTCAGCAATCTGGAGCGGCATTTTCAGCCGCTCTTTGCAATATGTTTGTGCCGGTTTTTTTTAAAGTTTGATGCCCGTCCAGTCCGGCGGTTCGGGCAGCGGGGCACAGGCAAGACTCAAAATGCGGTAGCAGAGTTTCGCCGCTGTGAAATCGCAGCCGTGCAGCCCTTCGATCGGTGCCAGTTCGACAACATCCGCGCCGACAAATTTTGCGCCGTGTTTGCGCGCGGCCAGCAGCACCGCCATCGCCTCGTCCCAGTCCAGACCGCCCGGCTCGGGCGTGCCGGTTGCCGGCATCAGCGCGGCATCAAAACCGTCGAGATCAAAACTGACATAAACAGGCCCCGTGCCGACGGCTTTTGCGACATCTTCCGCCGTCCAGCCGCCGCGCCGCATCGTCGCCCAGAAAATTTTGACGCGGCCGTTTTTCCATTCGGTACTGCAAAGCGGAATTTCCCCGC
This sequence comes from Alphaproteobacteria bacterium, assembly GCA_007116755.1. Lineage (GTDB taxonomy): Bacteria > Pseudomonadota > Alphaproteobacteria > Micavibrionales > CSBR16-224 > CSBR16-224. The sequence continues at coordinate 6,117 of SKHU01000220.1, read as the reverse complement.
CGGAAATATTGCGGATACCGACGGAGACAATCCGCACATTCGGAATATCCAGACAGCGGCACATCGCGGCAGCATGGGAGTAATGTTCCTCCTCGTAACCGTTGCGCAGATCGGCATGGGCATCGAAATGCAGGATTGTCAGTCCTTCGGGGTGACGCGCGGCAACCGCTTTCACCGCGCCGGGCGTAATCCCGTGCTCGCCGCCGAGGATCAGCGGAAATTTTCCGGCCTCCATCACGGCGGCTGTCTGCGATTCCAGCAGCGCCAGCGCGGCGGGCATGTCGCGGCAGGCCGAGAGATCGGCAGGGGCGATGGTCGCCGTGCCGTAATCGGCCACAGCTTCTTTCCACCACCATTCATCGAAAAGCTCGACCTGATGCGATGCGGTGATGATCGCCTGCGGCCCGTTCGCCGTGCCGCGGCCATAGCTGACGGTACGCTCCAGACCGAAAGGGATGATCCACGCCGCCGCCTGTTCGGGCGCAGCGGCGGTTTCGTCCTCCAGCCCCAGAAATCCGTCTTCGGGCGGCAGGAATGTCAGCTTTGCGGTTTGTTCCGCATCATGTTTACGCTGTAAAGACATCGGCGAGCTTCTTTTCCTTGCGGTTTTTCCAATGGCCGCGGTGATAGGCATCACTGGCCAGCAGCGGCACGACCGATCCGGCCTCGGCATAGACCATCTGTTCCAGCGCGATATCGACCTTGCCCCACGAGCAGGCTTCTTTCAGGGTCGAGGAGCTGCACGCGCCGTCGCGGACATCGGCGACGGTGATCTGGATTGCGTATTTGTGCATCGGTGCGTCATGGCCGAGAATTTCGGCGCAGACAACCGTATCCTGTGCAAAGTTTTTCGGCACGCCGCCGCCGATCATCAGCAGGCCGGATGTGCCGCATTTGATTTTCAGATCGGTCAATTCGCGGAAATCGGCGATGGAATCGATCGTCATATGGTTGCCGGGATTATCCGCCTGATGTTTGACCAGTCCGAAACCCGCGCTGGAATCGGTAAAGGCGGGGCAGAAAATCGGCACGGATTTTTCAAAAGCCAGCTTGACCAGCGCATTGTCCTTTTTGCCGTGCTGTGTCAGATACCGCCCCATCTCGGCGATAAAGGCGCGGCTGGAATAGGCTTTCGGCGGCAGGGCATTGGCGATTTCCAAAATCGTGTGGTCGCAGGATTGCAAATCCTCTTCATCAATATAGGTGTCATAAATGCGATCAATGTAAAGATCGCGCAGCTTGCGGTCGTCCACATCGCCGGCGGCCTGATAATGTTTGAAACCCAGACCTTCAAAGAAATCCATATCGACAATCGACGCGCCCGTTGCCACGATGGCATCGACCATATTGTGACGCACGAGATCGGCGTAAAGATCCATACACCCCCCTGCCGAGGTCGAACCGGCCAGCGTCAGGATAATCATGCAATCGGGATCGGCCAGCATGGTGTTGTAAATCTCCGCCGCGCGCGCCAGATCGCGCGAGGTAAAGGACATCTCGCGCATCTGGTCGATCACCGGACGCGCATCAAAGCTTTTGATGTCGATATGTTTGACTTCCCTGTCCAGCAGGGCGCGTTTTTCCGCCTGCATTTCGCTGTCGGCGACGGCGGCCGGATGTGTTTGTGTTTGTGTCTGTGTCATGGTTGTCCTCCTTGGTGTTTTCTATATGTTCTTACTTGTTGTTTTAGGCTTTTTTGTCTTGCGCGGCAAGCTGCCGGCGCAGATGAAGTCCGCCGTACCGAAACCGTTGAAATCGGTGCGCAGCGATTGCGAATAGGCACCCGCTTGTCCGATCTCGATCCAGTCGCCGGTTTTGATATTGTCGGGCAGCGGAAACGGTCCGTCCATCATATCGATGGAATCGCAGGTCGGACCGGCAAAACGGAAATTCGTCCGGTGTCCGGAAACGGGCGTGCCGTCCTCGCGCGGGATATGCCGCACGGGATAGCGCCAGCGCAGCTGCGGCCCCGCATCGAACAGACCGCCATAAACGCCGTCAGTCAGATAAAGCAGATCGCCGCGCCGCTGTTCAACACGGACGATCAAGGCGGTCGTATCGGCGACCAGCACGCGTCCCGGCTCGGTGATCAGATCAAGATTGTCCAGCCCGTTTTCCGCCAGCGCCGTATGCAGCGCGGCAAAGATTTCGGCAGGGGCGGCAACGCGTCCGGTGTAATTTGCGGGGAAACCGCCGCCGGCATCCAGCGCATCAACGGGAACGCCGGATTTGGCGATGACGTCCGCCGCGGCCGCAACGGCGCGCGTATAGGTGCCGGTATCGGTGTTTTGCGTGCCGGTATGAAAGGCCAGACCCAGCCTGCGGCAGACGGGGCGGCAGGCTTCGAGAAGTTTTGCCGCCTCATCGGGTGTTGCGCCGAATTTTGACGAAAAATCCAGAGCCGCCGCGCCGTTTTTCGGCAGCGCCATACGCACGAACAATTCCAGATCGGGGGCAAGCGCCGTTTCGCGCAGGATTTTATAGAGCTCGTCAATATGGTCGAGAACAAAGGCGCGCACTCCCCATACGGTATAGGCTTCGGCAATCGCCTCGGGCGCTTTGACGGGATGCATAAAGTAAAGTTTTGCCTGCGGATTGGCGGCGCGTACGGCGCGGATTTCCGCAAGCGAGGCGACATCAAAGGCGCTTGCGCCTGCTGCGCTCAATGTGCGCAATACGGCGGGATGCGGGTTGCATTTGACGGCATAGGCCGTTTCACCGCCGCAGACGGCGGCAAAGCCGCGGTAATTTTCCGCCAGACGCGCAGCATCAAAAATATAAAGCGGTTTTTGCGGTGCCAGCGCGCGAATCTGCATATCGCGGCTTTGCGGCGGCGCATAAAAAAAACCGTCCCTGAAATCACGGGGCGGCGCGGCATGAAGGTCGTTTTTCTGTTTACCGCCGGCGCCCGTTTGCAAACGGTGCCGGCGCCTGACAATTTTGACAGGCGGAACGGTTCTGACATTCGGGGATATACGGCCCCGCCCGGAGGCAGAATCGGTCATGAACGTCTCACTTTCCAAATATAAGGGGCATGAAGCCCGGTTAAGTCAAAAAGCCACGTCGTTGCATAACCTGCCAGGGGCCATCGGCACGTGCGTATGTGTCTTCTCATTATACCATTTTTTTGCGCAAGAAAAGAAAAAACTTTGCATCTGCCGCGCTTTTCTTTCGCGGCAGCGATATATTTTTTTTTATTGCGCAACCGATACAGCAGCTTACGGGATTTAAAAATATATATTTTTCTTCTTAACCTTTTAAACCCCGTTGCGGGTGTATAATGGGGGGAGATCAGAAGCGTATAAAATATGAGAGTCTGTCTCGATTTCTCTTCAGTATTTTTTGAGTGTTGTCCTGGGTAGGGTGGGGGACGCTTCGGCAGAAGGCGATATTGCCTGTTCTGCAACTTGATACGTTGAAAGGGAGATTTTATTATGTCTCATAGAACCGTTAAAACATACGAAGATATACAAGCCGACCGGAAACGTCAGGCCGAAACCCTGAAAATGAATCAGACCTGTCAGGCCGAAACGCTTGTGAGAAACCAGAAACAGGATGCCGAGAATTTGCTGCAAAAGCAAAGAGAGGCGACAAAGTCGGATATACTTCTTTCCTGCGCACAATATGCGGCGCAGATGGCACGCTCGCAACAAAAGGATGCGGACATTCTGAGGAAATCCCAGGAATATGATGCACAGCTTTTGCAAACCATTCAGGAAGAAGATGATCGGCTCCTGCGGGAGCGGGAGCGCACCATAGACGATCTGAAAAAAGAATTTTCCGGCGAAATGGGCATGCAAATCCAGATTATCGAATGGATGGCCGGTGGCTATTCCTACAAGAAATAACCTCCCGCAATATTAAGGAGATAAGCCGGAGTGACAATCCCCGATTGTCACTCCGCATCCGCCTTAGAGAGATGCGGGCGTTCCTTGGCATGGACTCCCGCCTGCGCGGGAGTGACAAAAAGAGCAGGGGTGGTAACAATGATAAAACCGCATCCCTTCCCTTTTCTGTCATCCTGAGCCGCAAGGCGAAGGATATCTTTTTAACACACGCAAAAGATTCTTCCCCCTGCTTTCGCAGGGGTCAGAATGACAGCAATAAAAAAACCGTCCGGCACCACATCACCGTCACACCCGCGGTTTTTTTACGGTGCGCCGTGTTTGGGCGGGCGGGGGGCGGGGGTTTTGCGGCTGTTGTCGTTTTCCGGTTTCAGCAGCCCCTCGCGGCGCAGCAGCGCATCGGGATCGGGCGCGCGGCCGCGGAAGGTTTCATACAGCTCGCCGGGGTCTTTCGAGCCGCCGCTGGAAATCAGATCGCGGAATTTCTTTGCCGTTTCCTTGTCGAACAGACCTTTTTCCTTGAAGGCCTCAAACGCGTCGGCATCGAGAATTTCCGCCCATTTATAGCTGTAATATCCGGCCGAATAGCCGCCGTCGAAAATATGGGTGAAGGCGGTGGAGGTCAGCGCCCCTTCGGGCGGCAGCAGATAGAAATCCTTGCAGACCTCGCGCTCGAACGCCTCGACATCATCGATTTTTGACGGGTCGGTCGTGTGCCACATCATATCCAGCGTTGCCAGTTGCAACTGGCGCATAAAGCCGGATGCGGCGCGGAAATTATCCGCATCTTTCATTTTCTTGACCAGCTCTTTGGGCAGATCGCTTTTGTCTTCGTGATGTTTGGCGAACATGGCGAGAACTTCTTCATCCTTCGCCCAGTTCTCCAGAAGCTGCGAGGGCAGCTCGACAAAATCCCATTTGACGTTGGTTCCGGCCTGCGATTTATACTGCACATCGGATAAAAGATCGTGCAGACCGTGGCCGAATTCGTGAAACAGCGTCAGCACCTCGTCCACCGACAGGAGGGAGGGCTTGTCTTTTGACGGTTTGGTAAAATTGCCGTGATTGCCGACAATCGGCGGTTTGCGGCTGCCGTCAGGGTTGCGCCCTTGCGAGCGGTAGGTATTCTCCCACGCCCCGCCGCGCTTGGTTTCGCGCGGGAAATAATCGGTGTAAAGCGTGCCGATCAGATCGCCGGTTTTGTTGTCGATGACATCAAAGGCTTCGACCTCTTCGTGATAGACGGGGTAATCCTCGTTTTTCTCAAAGCTGATATCATACATTTTCGAGGCGACATCAAACGCGCCCTGCCGCACTTTTTCAAACTGGAAATAGGGGCGCAGCTCTTCACTGTCAAAATCGAATTGTTCCTGTTTCATCTTTTCGGCATAAAATCCGATATCCCACGGTTTCAAATCCTCCGGCCCGCCTTTGGATTTGGCAAAAGCTTTCAGCTCTTCAAATTCCTGTTTGGCGGCCTCTTTCAGCGAGTCTTTGTAATTGCCCAGCATATCAAATACCGCATCTTTGGTTTTGGCCATGCGCTCTTCGAGCACGTAATCGGCATGGGTGTCATAGCCGAGAAGCTGTGCGCGTTTGTGGCGCAGTTCGACAATCTGTTTGACGACGGGTTTGTTATCGAACGGCGGTTCTTTCGCGCGGGTGGAAAAACCGCGCCAGATTTTCTCGCGCAAGCCGCGGTTTTCGGCGTAATCCAGCACCGGAATAACGCTGGGCGCGTGCAGGGTCAGGCGGTATTTTCCGTCCTGTCCTTTGGCTTTTGCGTCCTCCGCCGCGCCGTCCTTGAACCAGTCGGGCAGCCCCGCCATTTCGCTTTCCTCGGCGTAATATTCAAAGGCGTTGGTGGCGTTCAGCACGTTTTTGCCGAATGTATTGCCGGCCTGCGCCAGTTTTTCGTCGATGTCGCTCAAGGTTTTTTTGCCCTCGGCATCCAGCAATGCGCCGTTGCGGACAAAGCCTTTATAAAGATCGTCCAGCAAAAGCTCCTGATCGGGGGAGAGCAGCAGCGAATCTTTTTTGTCATGCACCGCCTTGATCTGTTTGAACAAATCCTCATCCAGCGTTTTTTTGCTTTCAAACTGGACGATTTTGGTTTTGATGTCCTCGCCCAGTTCCTTGATTTCCTCGGTCGCCATCACGCCGTCAAAGCTGAAAAACACCGAAGCCACTTTCGAAAGCGTTTCGCCCGCTTTTTCAAAAGCCAGAATAACATTGTCAAAATCCGGATTTTTGACGGATTTGATCTCCTGCA
>SKHU01000071.1 GCA_007116755.1 Alphaproteobacteria bacterium | reverse complement strand
TTCTCCCTGATCAGAGATATTTTCTTAAAATCACATTCCTTCTCTTAATCACTATTAATATTATACATAATATTGTAGATTGGTGCAAATATGCTCCTGCGTTTGCTGTTGTGTTCCTGTATTCTACCTGCCGTTTTTCTTGACAATTTGCGCCGCGCCGCGCATGATAACGGCGTTATTCATAAATCCGCAACGCAAAGGTGCCGCATGGCCTATAAAGATTATGCCCTGATCGAAGCCGCCGCCGATAATGACGAAGAACGCGTCCTGAAACTGCTGGAAGAAGAAGCCGATCCCAACACGATCGGCGATTTCGGCTGGACGGCGCTGCATGAAGCCTGCGCGCAGGGCTCGATCAATCCGCGCATCATCCGCGCCCTGCTGGATGCGGAAGCCGACCCCAATTTGCACACCACCGAAGGCTTCAGCTGCCTGCAACTCGCCGTGCAGCGTCCCGATACCGATATCGTCGAAATGCTGCTGGATGCCGGTGCCGACCCCAACCACCTGAACGGCGGCCGCGCCAATGTGCTGTATTATGCCGCCCATACCGGCCCGAAAATGGTCAAGACCCTGCTCGACAAAGGCGCCGATGCGTCCAGACTGAACAAGGACGGCGACAGCGTGCTGCATGTGCTGGTCAAGGAGGGCGATGAAAGCAAAATCTATAATCTTGTTGTTGCCGGTGCGGATGTGAATGTCAAAAACGCAGCAGGCGAAAGCGCCATCGATATGGCCAAACGTCTGGCTGAAAAAGACAAAATGTATAATGGCAGCACCGGTATTTCCCGCGGATTGCTGGATCGCGGTGAAAAAAAACCGCATTTTAAACCGCCCAAACGCGGCTTTTTCTAATACTCCTTAATCCCGACGCATCTTCAAGGCCGGATGCGGCTTTCTGTCACGCCCCCTTTCTTTCTTGACTTTTATGTAATAAAAATACATAATTGCGGTCATGTTTGCACGAATCTGTTATATCTGAATAACCGAAACTTAAAAAACGGAGAATCCCGTCATGGCCATCGAAAAGCCGAGCGCAAAAGAAAATCCGGCTCCCAAATCCCAGGATTTTGACCTTTTGAAAAAAATCTATGACGGCAGCGGCCTGACGCCGGAAACGGCAAAACAGCTTGTGACCGATGGTCTGAAAGATGCCGATTACGGCGAATTCTATTATGAAGTGACCGAGCGGGAATCCCTCACCAAAGACAAAGGCGAATACACGAATATCTCGCTGGGCAGCAGCGATGCGGGTTTCGGATTCCGCGTCGGCCGCGAAGGCCGCGTCGGTTACGCCTATTCCGACACATTCAATGAATCCGCGCTGAAAGATGCGATCACGCAGGCACAGACCGTGCTGGAGGATGAACACACCGCAGCCCCGCAGAAAAAAGGCGGATACGGCCGCACCACAGACGCTTTATATGCCGCGAAAAACCCGATGCAAAGCATGGATGTCGCCGAAAAAATTGCCAAACTGGACGAAATCGAGGCGCATATCAAATCGCTTGACCCCAATGTCACCAATGTCACGCTCGGCTATCGCGCCACATCCAAAACCGTGCATATCATCACGGAAGACGGCACGGCGCTGCTTGATACGCGGCCGAATGTCTCGCTGGCCATCCAGATTCAGGTCGAGGATGAAAACGGCAACCGCGAAACAGGTATGCATCTGCTCGGCGGGCCGATTGATGTGAAAGAACTCTTCGATGATGCGGCATGGAAAGACGGCGCCCGGCAGGCGCTGGAACAGGCCAAAACCCTTTTGATCGCCGAAGATGCGCCTGCAGGCAAAATGGAAGTCGTGCTCAATCAGGGCTGGCCGGCAGTTTTGCTGCATGAAGCGATTGGCCACGGGCTGGAAGGCGATTTCAACCGCCGCGGCATTTCCGTCTATAGCGGCAAGCTGGGGCAGAAAGTCGCCGCTGATTCCGTCACTGTCGCCGATCAGGGCGATCTGCCCGGCGAGCGCGGCAGTCTGCATTTTGACGATGAAGGCACGCCGACACAGGAAAATATCCTGATCGAAAACGGCATTCTCAAAGCCTATATGCAGGATCGCCAGAACGCGCTTTTGATGGGGGACAAGCCGACAGGAAACGGCCGCCGCGAAACCTTCCGCGACACGCCGATGCCGCGTATGACCAACACCTATTTCAAACCGGGCGCGCATGATCCCGAAGACATTATCAAATCCGTCAAGGACGGGCTGTATATCAAGGATATGGGCGGCGGGCAGGTTGACATTACGTCCGGAAAATTTAATATGAATGCCACACTCGGATACCGCATCCGCGACGGCAAGCTTTGCGAGCCGGTCAAAGGCGCGACGCTTGTCGGTGACGGGCTGACCGTTATCCAGTCGATCAAAATGGTCGGCAATGATCTGACGCTGGAAAAAAGCGCGGGCATGTGCGGCAAAAACGGGCAAAGCGTTATCGTCGGCTGCGGTCAGCCGACTGTGCGCGTCTCCAACATGACCGTTGGCGGTACGAAGAAATAAGGAGAGACAAGATGTCGGACAAACAAAAACAGGAATTTCTGCGGCAGGCACGTCCGCTGGCCAAAAGCCTGATGCACCACGCCAAAACCGCAGGCGCGAAATACGGCATCACCGATGTCAAAATTGCCATTCACGCCAATACCGAGCGTGATACGGAGATTGAACGCGGCGCGGTGGCAAAATCCGTCGGCGGCACGACGCACAGCGTCAGCATCACGCTCTATGCCGGAAACCGCAAACTCTCTTTCACCAAGAATACGCTGGGCGAAACCGCGCTGAAAAACGCGATGACCGAAAATATGAAGGCGATTCATCTGGTGCCGGAAACGCCGGATGCGCGTCTGTTGGAAAAGGAAAAGGTCTATACAGGCCCGCAGCCGAATCTCAATCTTTATGACATCACCCAGCCGGACAATGACAAGCTGATTTCCTATGCGCGGGAGGTAGAAGCCGCAGCGCTCGAGGTTCCGGGCGCGAAAGCCGTACGCAGCGTCAGCATCAGCAAAAACGAAAGCCACAGCCTGATTGCGGCAACAAACGGCCTGCGCCTCGAGAACAGCAAAACCCTCTATCAGGCCGGTGCCACCGTCGTTGCCGAAGATGAAAACGGCATGCAGATCGACGGCGAATACAGCGTTGCCCGCCATTTCTGTGATATGGCCGCACCGAAAACACTCGGACGCAAAGCCGCGCTGAACGCCGTGGCCAAGCTGGGCGCGGATTTGCCCGATACGGGCGAATATTCCATCGTGCTGGATCACGATGCGGCGCAAAGTTTCTTCAATTCGGTCTTTCAGGCCATTGACGGCACAGCCGTGCATCGTGATGCGACATTCCTGAAAGGCAAAATCGGCCAGCGCGTCATGAGCGCGGAGGTCACCATCACCGACAACCCGTTGCTGCGCAAGGGCGTGTCCTCGCAATCCGTGGACAGCGCGGGTGTCAAAAGCGAAGAGATTACCTTTATCGAAAACGGCATTCTCAAACATTTCAACGCCAGCCTGACGGAATCGCGCAAGCTGGGTCTTGAGCCGATCGGGCGCGAGAACGGCCGCACCAACAGCCGCGTCAAGCCGGGCATTGAAACGCCGGACGAGTTGATTTCCGACATCAAGGACGGCATCTATATTCAGGGATTCAACGGCGGCAAGGTTGATGTCAATAACGGCACCTATTCGCGTCAGGCCTACGGCAAGCGCATCCGCAACGGCAAAATCACCGATGAAGCCGTGGACGGTTTTGTCGTCTCCGGCAATCTGAAAGAGATGTTCATGAATATCTCGCTGGCCGATGACACACCGCCGCAGCCCGGATCAAAATATTCACTGGCCGCGCCGACAACCCGCATCGACAAGGTCATGATCGCCGGTCGCTGATCCGGTGAAAAAATAGCGGTTTTCATTCCCGCACCTCTATGGAAGAATGCAGGGGGAATTATTCCTCCTTGATTTCCGTACGGGATAAAAAATGAAAACAAAAAATCCGTTTTTTCTGAATTTTCTGCGCAATATCAAAGGGCGCTTTGATCTGTTTATGGTGCTGATGCGCTGGGACAGGGTGTACCGCAAGGAAATCACGATTGTCGTCATGGCGCTGCTGCTGATTACCTATTCCATTATCGATATGGATGATGTCTGGGATTATTTCGCGCTGGCGCTGGAATTCGGTATTCTGATGCTGCAATTCGGCAGTGAAATGTCGGTCCTGCCGCCCAAATACCGTCCGCTTTATGCCGGTGTACGCTATTTCTCGCAAACCTGCACCCATGTCTGGAACAACAAGCGCAGCTTTCCGATGACGGATATTCTCCCCCCGAAAACCGAGGAGGAATGCGGCTTTCACAATCCGATTGCAGATAAGGGATACAGCACGGAAATTCCCTTTGCCGGCGACCGCATCGACGACCGCATCATGCTGACGGATGCGCTGCGCTGGCAGGAGGAAAACCGCGAGGTCAATTACATCACCTCAAACCTGCAGATACTTTATCTGGCGCTGCGCGTGGGCACCAAAACCCAGCACACAACCAACGGCACAAAGCTGGCGCTGGCGGGTATGGTGGACGGCCTTCTTGAAGACAAACCCGTGACGCTGCGCAAATCCTATTATTTCGATGCGCTTTTGACCAACGAGGCTTTTCGCAGCCGGCTGATCCGCCGCAATCTGCGCGGGCATGAGGAAATCTATTCCGATCTCAGCGCCTATTTCCCCGTGCGGCAGGAACAGGTCGACGGCCGCACCGGACTGCGCATTACCCCCGATTTTTACGAAAAAGTCTCCGGCCATATCGGCGTAACGACGCTGCTGTTAACCGATACGGGGCATATCGGCATGCTGCATCAGGGAGCGGGCAAGGTGATTGACGCGCGCAAAGTCGGACTGGGCGGATCGGGATCGATGGATTACGGCGATTTTGAAAAAGCCGGACGGCCGGAAGATTTGCGCGATGCGCTGGCCTACGGCATGGCACGGGAACTGGCCGAGGAAACCGGCACCAAAGCGCATTTCGACCATCTGCGCCAAAATACGATGGTGACGGGATTCTTCCGCTGGGTCGATCGCTGTGCCAAACCGGAATTTGTCGGCATCACCCGCGCTGCGGGAATCGACTTCACCGAAGAAGGCGCCATCGACGGCGATGAAATCGTACGATTCGAGGAAATGCCCGTCACCATCCGCAAAATGAAGGATTTTCAAAAAGCGCTGGCCTATATCCGTGAAAACGGGCTGAAAATCTCGCTTTCTTCGCTGATGGCGCTGCAGCGTATGGTCACAATTGCCGGTTACGACCGCCCCGATGCAACGCCGCAGCAGCGGCAGGTCTATGAAAAAATGACGGAATTTCTGTTCGCATCCCGCGACTGACAAAGCCTCCATATGATGTAATTCTTTACATATTATTTACTTTTTTGCTATAATATATCTTCGTAAGCGCCGCATGCGGCTACTCTTGTCAAACAGGGGGATTTTATGCGTTTTGATAATGCGGGACTGATAACGGATGTATTCGGGCATCCCGTATTGCTGTTGGAAGACCGGCTTCCCGACGATGCCGATCTGCGCATTGACATTTCCGACAATACCGTGCGTTTTCTCTCCGGCGGTGAAGAAATCGGCAGCGTTCAGGACGTGCCGGAGGAAGTCACCTTCTGGCTGGCGCAAAAGAAAAATCTGGCCGTCATTGCCGGCGGCGGCGATACCGTCACCCACAGCGCCGCGGTCAAGACGGAGCTGGAGGTTGAAAATCTGGGGCGCGATTACGCGCAAAACAATCTTCAGGAACTCAATGCCGTTCTCGGCGAGGTCTTGCACGGCGAAATGATGGAAAAACTGCTGGAGGCCGATGAGGTCGAGCAGAAAGTCCTGATGGAAGAATGGCTGGAACGCGTACGGGCTGAAGCCTTTGCGCGGGAAAAAGAGCCCTCCGCCTTTCCGTACGTCCAGATGGGACCGGACCAGAAAGCCGAAGGCGAATCGGAAGAAGATTATGAAAGCCGCATGTACCGCGAATTTCTGGATTATCTCGAAACCGACAACAATTATAAAGACAGCGAAGCCTATCTGATCGACCGCACACATTATGAATCGGCGCATAGTGATCCGTATATCAGCGCGATGCTCGATCATCTGCGCCGCACCGGTGCTGCGGAGTTCCTGCAGCAAGCGCGTCAGCCCCCCGAGATCGGTATGCGGATGTCCGGGCGGATCGGCACGGTGTCCTCGCTGAACGGTATGCCCTCGGAACAATTTTCCGATTTTATGGGCAAATTCGCCGAAAAACACGGCGCAAAAATCGTCTCGATGGGGCTGGATATCGCCAAACGCGCCGCAATTTTCGGTGCAATCGCGCTTGTCGCGCCGCCGCTTGTGCCGCTGGCAGCCGTGGCTTACGGTACATATAAAATGCAGCAGGCCGCACCGGCGATTTACAACGCCCTGAAAAAAGAATCCGCCGAACAGCGCCGCAACGGTGCCGGAAAAATCGCCGCAATGATGGGCGCGGCAAAAAAACATAAATGGAAAATTCTTGGCGTTGCTGCGCTTGGCACAGCCGTTGCCGCAGGTGCGCTCGGCATTCCGATGGCTTTTGCCGCCGATGCTGTTGAAGAAAGCGCTGTGACGCTTGGCACAAATGCGGATACTCCGGAAATTCCGCCTATTGCGGAAGACAGTGTTGCAGAAAATCCGGAAGAAACGGAAAATGCGGAAACATCTGAAGACAACGCACCCGGCCGGCCGGCCGTGACCGGCGCACCGGAAATCGACGGTGCAACCGAAAACCGCGCGACAGAGATTGAAACGCCCGATTTGGAGATGGATGACGAAGACCTGCCCGATGATGATGAGGAAGAAAACGAGAACGAGAACGAGAACGAGAACGAAAATGATCCTTATGCTGATCTGTCGCCGCATGAAATGAAGGACGAAGCCTATAAGCTGTTTAACGGGTTCGGCGGCGAGGAAAAAGACGTTGCCAAAGCCGTCGAACTTTACGAGCGTGCTGCGGAAGCCGGCAGCGAGCAGGCCAAGGTTGATCTGGCCTATATCCGCTATCACGGTCTGGACGGTCTGCCCGCAGATCAGGGCGCTGCCGTATCGCTGATGGAGGATCTCGGACGCGACCGCTGGCTGGGCGGACAGGCGATTCCCGAACTGGCACCGGAAGAAGCTGCGGCGCAACAGGCCGCACAAAGCCAGCCCCAATCCTCCCCCCAATCTTCCTTTGCGACGGAAACAGCTGCGGAATCTGCAGCGCAGAGCCCGATTGATTTTCAGGCGCTGCCCGAATATGCAGCCGTACAAACCGCGCTCGGCGATTTGATCGAAGTGCCGGATGCGCAGGCCGGTATTCTGGCCATGCTGCAACAGGGCGATACGCAGGTACCGCTGCATGTCTATCTTGATACGCAAGGCGTGGTGCGGATTGAGGAAGTGACGGCGGACACAATGAATTCCGATAAAATCGCGCTGGCAGGGCAGCAGACGCTCGGCCTTGACCGCAATGCCGGATGGATGCCGGAAAGCGGAGATCCCGCCAATGTGCCGGTCATTCCGACAGACGATATTGACCGTTTCCTTTCCACTGTTGATCCGTCCTATACGCCGCCTGTGCCGCCCGAAGCGGCAACCGCACCGCAGAATGCGCCGCAGGGCGAAGCGGAGCCGCATCTGCAATCCCATACGCAAACACACCAGACACCGCGTCCGGGCGGCGGTATCAAGATATAAACCATAAAAATACAAACACCGTAAAAACGGCTGTTTTTTCCCCGTCTCCCTTGCGTTTTGCCGCGAATCCCGTCATATTGGCCGATGGAAGGTTGGCGGCGGACGGATGGCACGCTAACCCGGTCAGATTCGAAAGAAAGCAGCCGTATGTGCGCTTTTCCGGGTCGTTGTCCAGCCTTCCACCTTTTAAAAAAAATACAAATATACGGAAAACAGAGCCGCCGCCCCATGTCTTCAGCTTCCGCAGAACCGCAGCAAAAAATTCCGGAAAACGCCGCCGCCCCCGATGTGGCGGATGCGCCGAGCGTGCCCTATCAGGTATTGGCGCGCAAATACCGGCCGCAGAATTTTTCGGAGCTGATCGGGCAGGAGGCGCTGGTCCGCACGCTGAAAAATGCGATTGCGATGGATCGCATTGCCCATGCCTTTATTCTGACTGGCGTGCGCGGTATCGGCAAAACCACAACGGCGCGGATTATCGCCCGTGCGCTGAACTGCACAGGCAGAGACGGCAAAGGCGATATCACGGCCGATCCCTGCGGTGTCTGCTCCAATTGCACTTCCATCGCCGAAGGCCGCCATGTTGATGTGCTGGAAATGGATGCGGCCTCGCGCACCGGTGTGGACGATATCCGCGAGATTATCGATTCCGTGCAATATGCTCCCTCTTCCGCGCGGTTTAAAATCTATATCGTCGATGAAGTGCATATGCTGTCAAAATCGGCCTTCAACGCTTTGCTGAAAACGCTGGAGGAACCGCCGCCGCATGTAAAATTCATTTTTGCGACCACAGAGATCAACAAGCTGCCCGTGACGATTCTCTCGCGCTGCCAGCGTTTCGATCTGCAGCGCATCGACAGCGCCGCGCTGCAGGCCTATTTCGGCGAAATCCTGCAAAAAGAGACGATAACGGCAGAAGACAACGCGCTGTATCTGATCGCGCGCGCGGCAGACGGTTCCGCACGTGACGGGCTCAGCCTGCTTGACCGCGCGATTGCATTGTCGGACGGCAAGCTGACAGGCGATCTGGTGCGGTCGATGCTCGGCCTGTCCGACCGCAATATGATTTTCGACCTGTTCGAAGCCGTCATCAAAGGCGATACGGATGTGGCGCTTGACAGGGCGGCGGAGCTCTATACCGGAGGTGCCGATCCCGACCATATTCTCAAAGACCTGCTGGATGTCACCCATCTGCTGACCAAAGGCAAGCTTGCCCCCGCAACGCTGGACAGCACGGATTTGCCGGAAACCGAGCGCACACGCGGCACGGCACTGGCGGCGGAACTCTCCGTTCCTGCCCTGTCCCGTCTCTGGCAGATACTGGTGAAAGGGCGCGAGGAGTTGCGCCTGTCCCCGCTGCCGCAACAGGCGCTGGACATGGTGTTGATCCGCGCGCTTTACGCGGCCGATCTGCCGCTGCCCGCCGAAATCGTCACGGCGCGGGAAAAGACCGGCGCAGGTGAAAACAAAGAGCCG
>SKHU01000113.1 GCA_007116755.1 Alphaproteobacteria bacterium | reverse complement strand
TTCGGTTATATCAATACTTTGCGCTCTATGAGCCAGGGACGCGCACAGTACACCATGCACTTTGATCATTATGAACAGGTGCCCAAAGCCGTTGCCGATGAGGTAAGGGCGAAGCTGGCATAGGTTGATTTGTTCTCATTAGTTTTAAAGTTTTAATGTCCAACGGAAAAGGAAGAGGAACCAGAGGAAATGTCTAAGGAAAAATTTGAAAGAAACAAACCGCACGTCAACGTTGGCACAATCGGTCACGTTGATCACGGTAAAACGACGCTGACGGCAGCCATCACGAAAGTTCTGGCGGAAAGCGGCGGCGCAAAAGCGACAGCTTACGCGGATATCGATAAGGCACCGGAAGAGCGCGAGCGCGGGATTACGATTTCGACAGCTCACGTTGAATATGAAACCGCAAACCGTCACTATGCGCATGTTGACTGCCCCGGCCACGCCGATTACGTCAAAAACATGATCACCGGTGCGGCACAGATGGATGGCGGCATTCTTGTTGTTTCCGCTGCTGACGGCCCGATGCCGCAAACGCGCGAGCACATCCTGCTGGCACGTCAGGTCGGTGTTCCGGCTCTGGTCATTTACATGAACAAATGCGATCAGGTTGACGATGAAGAGCTGTTGGATCTGGTTGAAATGGAAGTTCGCGAGCTTTTGAGCGAGTACCAGTTCCCCGGTGACGATATTCCGATCATCAAGGGTTCGGCGCTGGCCGCTATTGAAGATAGCGATGAAAAACTCGGAAAAGAATCGATTCTCGAGCTGATGAAGGCTGTTGACGAGTACATCCCGACGCCGGATCGTCCGATTGACAAAGACTTCCTGATGCCGATCGAGGACGTGTTCTCGATTTCCGGTCGCGGTACGGTTGTGACCGGCCGTGTCGAGCAGGGTGTTGTCAATGTCGGTGACGAAGTGGCCATCATCGGCCTGCGTCCGACGCAAACGACAACGATTACCGGTGTTGAAATGTTCCGCAAGCTGCTGGATCGCGGCGAGGCGGGCGACAACATCGGCGCATTGTTGCGCGGCACGAAGCGCGAGGAAGTCGAGCGCGGTCAGGTTCTGGCCAAGCCCGGCTCGATCACGCCGCACACGAAGTTTAAAGCCGAGGCCTATATCCTGACGAAGGATGAAGGCGGACGCCACACACCGTTCTTCACAAACTACCGTCCGCAGTTTTACTTCCGGACGACGGATGTGACCGGTGTTGTGCATCTGCCCGAAGGCACGGAAATGGTTATGCCTGGCGACAACATCGAGATGGATATCGAGTTGATCGCTCCGATCGCAATGAACGAAGGTCTGCGCTTCGCTATCCGTGAAGGCGGCCGTACGGTCGGCGCCGGTGTCGTGGCCAAGATTGTAGAGTAACGGTTAAGGGATTCCCGCCGGCCTGAAACCGGCGGGACTTTCTCTTGCAGAATTTGAGAATGAAACGGGATAAAAGAAAATGGAAACGCAAAATATCCGTGTGGTGTTGAAAGCTTACGATCATCGTGTTCTGGATCAGTCCGCGCATGAAATCGTGAATACCGCAAAAAGAACAGGCGCGTCCGTACGCGGTCCGGTACCTTTGCCGACACGGATCGAGAAGTTTACGGTTTTGCGTAGCCCGCATATTGATAAAAAGTCGCGCGAGCAGTTTGAAATACGCACGCATAAAAGACTTTTGGATATTGTGGAGCCGACGCCGCAAACGATTGACGCTTTGATGAAGCTGGATCTGGCGGCCGGTGTTGATGTCGAGATTAAACTGCAGGAGCGCAGCGCGGCCTGATAGGGCGGCATAGCATGCGTCCGGCATGGAAGAATGTAAGATTTAAGAATAAAGAAAAAGCAAACAAGGATTGAGAAGATCATGCGTACAGGATTGATTGCACAAAAGCTCGGCATGACGCGGATGTTTGACGACAGCGGCCGCCATGTTCCGGTCACCGTGCTGAAGGTGGACGGATGTCAGGTTGTCTCCGTACAGACGGAAGAGAAGAACGGCTATGTCTCTCTGCAGCTGGGTGCGGGCGCGAAACGTCCGAAAAACGTCACCAAGCCGGTGCGCGGACATTACGCAAAGGCCAAAGTAGAGCCGAAGGCGAAACTGGTAGAGTTCCGGGTCAGCCCCGATGCGGTTCTGGCTGTTGGTGCCGAGCTTTCCGCCACGCATTTTGTGCCGGGTCAGTATGTTGACGTATCCGGTGTGACGATCGGTAAGGGATTTGCCGGTGCGATGAAGCGCTGGAATTTCGGTGGCCTGCGTGCTTCGCACGGTGTATCGGTATCGCACCGTTCGCACGGTTCGACCGGTCAGTGTCAGGATCCGGGCAAGGTCTTCAAAGGCAAGAAAATGGCCGGCCATATGGGTGCACGCAACCAGACGTCGCAAAACCTGCAGGTGGTTGCAGTGGATGAAGATCAGGGTCTGATTTTTGTACGCGGAGCCGTTCCGGGTGCGCGCAAGGGCTGGGTCAAGATTTTTGACGCTGTAAAGAAGGCGTTGCCGGAAGGCGCTCCGTTCCCGGCCGCTCTGCTGGAGAAAAAAAGCAAAGCTGCCGCAAAGCCGGAAGAGAAAAAAGAGGGGTCGAAATCGGCTGATGCCGAGGCGGTTGAAGCTGTTGAAGACGTAAAAACGCCTGAAGCAGCGGAAGAGGCCAAGACGGAAGACGCGCCTGCCGCAGAAAAGCCGGCCGCTGAAACGGCAAAAGAAGAGAAAACGGAAGATAAAAAACAGGACTAAAGTCTTATAAAAGGTTGCTAAGGAAAGGAAAAAGCGATGAAAGTCGCCGTAAAAAACTTGGAAAATAAAAAACTCGGAGATCTTGCGCTGGATGCGGAGATTTTCGGTGTCGAGGTGCGCCCCGATATTTTGCACCGTATGGTCAACTGGCAACTGGCAAAGCGCCGCGCCGGAACGCATAAGGTGAAAACCATCAGCGAGATCAGCGGTACGGGGAAAAAGCCTTTCCGTCAAAAGGGAACGGGCAACGCCCGTCTGGGATCTTTGCGCGGTACGCAGCAGCGCGGCGGCCAGGTCGTTCACGGCCCTACGCCCCGCAGCCATGAAACGGCACTGCCGAAAAAGCTGCGCAAGCTGGCTTTGAGAATGGCGCTGTCGTCCAAACAGGCGGCCGGCAAGCTGATTATTCTGGACGAAGCGGCAGCCAAAACGCACAAAACGAAAGATATGGCGGCCAATCTGAAAAAGCTGGAACTGGATTCGGCTTTGATTATCGGCGGTGAAGAGATTGATGCGAATTTTTCCCGCGCAATCGGCAATATTCCGAATATTGACGTTCTGCCGCAGCAGGGTGCCAATGTTTACGACATTCTGCGCCGCGATACGCTGGTGTTGACGAAAGAGGCCGTCGCCAAATTGGAGGAGCGTTTGAAATGAGCAAGAAAGCAGCAAAAAAACAGGCAACGCCGCGCATGTATGACATTATCCTCGCTCCGGTGATTACCGAGAAAGCGACGATGGGGTCGGCGTACGGCCATATTACGTTTAAAGTGGCGCTGGATGCGACGAAACCGGAAATCAAGAACGCTGTCGAGACAATTTTCGGCGTTGAGGTCAAGGCGGTCAATACGATGCGCCAAAAAGGCAAGACCAAACGTTTCCGCGGCTTTAAAGGTCGCCGTAGCGATTATAAAAAAGCCGTTGTCACGCTGGCCGAAGGGCAGACCGTTGATGTGACGGTGGGCGTATAAAGACACGGAAGCTTAAGGGAAGAGAACGCAGAGTCATATTGAAACTGCAGGACAATTAAAGGGTATAAGAAAATGGCATTGAAAAAATATAAACCGAGAACTCCGAGCCAGCGCCAACTGATTACGGTTGACCGCAGCGAGTTGTGGAACGGAAAGCCCGTCAAGGCGCTGACCGTCGGCCTGAAAAAATCAGGCGGCCGCAACAACAAGGGGCAGATGACATCGCGTCATATCGGCGGCGGTCATAAGCGTAAATACCGCATGATTGATTTCAAGCGCCGTAAAATGGACGTAACGGCAACGGTCGAGCGGATCGAATATGATCCGAACCGCACGGCGTTTATCGCGCTGATCAAATATGATGACGGTGAACTGGCTTATATCATTGCGCCGCAGCGTCTTGCAGCCGGCGACAAGGTTGTTTCTTCCGAGAAGGCCGACATCAAGCCGGGCAATGCGATGCCGCTGAAAAGTATTCCGGTCGGTACGATTATTCACAATGTCGAACTGAAGCCGGGCAAGGGCGGACAGCTGGCGCGCTCCGCCGGAAGCTATGTGCAGCTGGTCGGTCGCGATAGCGGTTACGCGCAGATCAAATTGTCTTCGGGCGAGTTGCGTGTCGTGCGCGGCGATTGCATGGCAACGGTCGGTGCGGTGTCGAATACGGATCACGCCAACATTAATCTGGGCAAGGCGGGACGGAACCGCTGGCTCGGCCGCCGTCCGAAAGTACGCGGCGTTGTGATGAACCCGGTTGATCACCCGCATGGCGGCGGTGAGGGTAAAACCTCGGGCGGACGCCATCCTGTGACACCGTGGGGTAAATCGACAAAAGGTGCGCGGACGCGCAGCAACAAGGCTACGGATAAGTATATTTTGCGTAAACGCCACGCCAAGCGCGGGCGCAAGTAAGAAAAGAAAGGGATAAAGAGGAATGTCACGTTCAGTTTGGAAAGGCCCGTTTGTTGAAGGTTATGTGCTGAAAAAGGCGCAGACCGTACAGGAAAGCGGACGCAATGAAGTGATTAAGATCTGGTCGCGCCGTTCGATGATCATGCCGCAATTTATCGGTTTGACCTTCGGCGTGTATAACGGTCAGAAATTTATTCCCGTTCTGGTCACGGACGAAATGATCGGACATAAATTTGGTGAGTTTGCACCGACCCGTACCTATTACGGACACGGCGCCGACAAGAAAGCGAAAAGGAAGTAAGAACGATGGGGAAACTGGCGAATAAAAAACAGATTGCGGATAACGAAGCTATGGCGCGTGCCAAGCATATCCGCACCAGCCCGCAAAAGCTTAATCTGATTGCCGAATTGATTCGCGGCAAGGATGCCGGGCGTGCTTTGCTTGATCTCGAATTCAGCAAGCGCCGTGTGGCCGCGCAGGTGAAATCGCTGCTGGAATCGGCGATTGCCAATGCGGAAAACAACCACGGTCTGGATGTAGACAGGCTTTATATTAAGGAAGCGACTGTCGGACGCAGTCTTGTGATGAAGCGCTTTCGCGCGCGTGCCCGCGGACGGGCCGGCCGTATTGAAAAGCCTTTCAGCAATATGCGTATTGTTGTGAAGGAAAAGACAGTGAAGGAGAGTGAATAATGGGTCAGAAGGTTAACCCGATCGGTTTTAGGCTGGGCATCAACCGCACATGGGACAGCCGCTGGTATGCGGACAAGGACTATGCGGAAAAGCTCATCGACGATATCAAGCTGCGCGAATATCTGATGGATGAGTTGAAATCTGCCGGTATTTCCCGCGTTCTGGTTGAGCGTGCGGCCTCCAACACGAAGGTAACGCTTTATACGGCGCGTCCGGGCGTGATTATCGGCAAGAAAGGCGCGGATATTGAAAAGCTGCGCCGCAAAATTGCCGACAAGATCGGCGGCGAGGTTTCGCTGAATATTGTTGAAGTGCGCAAGCCCGAACTTGATGCCAAGCTGGTCGCCGAAGGGATCGCCCAGCAGCTGGAACGCCGCGTATCGTTCCGCCGCGCAATGAAACGTGCCGTACAATCGGCGCTGCGCATGGGTGCGGAAGGTATTCGTGTGAATTGCGCCGGTCGTCTCGGCGGTGCGGAGATCGCGCGTACGGAATGGTATCGTGAAGGCCGTGTGCCGTTGCATACGCTGCGCGCCGATATCGATTACGGCACGGCTGAAGCCCTGACGACTTACGGAATTATCGGGGTTAAAGTCTGGATTTACAAAGGCGAGATCATGGAGCACGACCCGATGGCGCGCGACAGGAAATTGCAGGCGGGACAGCCGCAAAGGTCATAGGAAAAACAAGGTTGTTACGGAAAATAATTGACGTAATACAAATAACATATTAAAAGAGAGAGCAGACCGATGTTGAGTCCGAAAAAAACAAAATACCGCAAAGCGCATAAAGGCCGTATCCACGGCAATGCACAGGCGGGGACGACGTTGAATTTTGGTGCCTTCGGGTTGAAGGCGACAACGCCTGATCGTGTGACGGCGCGCCAGATCGAGGCGGCACGCCGTGCGATTACGCGCCATATCAAACGTCAGGGACGTTTGTGGATTCGTATTTTTCCGGATGTGCCGGTGTCGAAAAAACCGCTGGAAGTGCGTCAGGGTAAAGGGAAGGGTTCTGTTGAATTCTGGGCCTGCCGCGTCAAGCCCGGCCGCGTAATGTTTGAACTGGACGGTGTTTCGCGCGAATTGGCGGAATCCGCTTTTGAACTGGCGTCTTCGAAGCTTCCGGTCAAAACGCGTTTTATTGCGCGGATCGGTGAATAAGACGGATTGTGGTGAAAGAAACTTTTGAAAAGAACAAGGTTGAAGAAAAATGAATATCGCCGATGCAAGATTGAAAACGGATGACGAGCTGAAAAAGCAGATGGGCGAGTTGTATAAAGAGGAGATGAATCTCCGCTTTCAACAGGCCAACGGTCAGCTGAAAAACACCGCGAAAATGCGGACGGTTCGCCGTGACATCGCCCGTATCCGGACGGTAATGAGCGAGCGCCGCCTCGGTATTGTGCCCGTCAATGACGACGCAGAGGCAAAACCGGCGAAAGCGAAAAAGGCTGCGCCGAAAAAAGAGACAAAAGGAAAAGAAACAAAAGCCGTCGCAAAAAAAGCCGATGAAAAAAAGAAACCGGCCAAAAAGCCTGCGGCAAAGAAAAAAGCCTCTAAATAAGGCGCATGTGAAAGAATAAGGAGTAACAAGAAATGCCTAAACGCGTTATGGAAGGAAAAGTCATCAGCAACGCCTGCGACAAGACCGTTACGGTTCTGGTCGAGCGTCGCGTGACGGATGCCCTGTACAAAAAGGTTGTCCGCCGCTCGGCAAAATATGCGGCGCATGATCCGCAGAATCTCTGCCAAATGGGCGATCTGGTGACGATTGAGGAAACACCGCGGATTTCCAAGCGCAAGGCCTGGGTCGTGATTTCCGGCGGAACGGGCACGCCGCAAGAGCGCCGCGAGAACACGTTGCCGAAGGAAAAAGAAGAAAAAACGGCAGCTGGTCCGAAAAAGAGCAAGAAAAAGAGCAAGGCGCAGCCGAAAGCCAAACGTAAGGCAGCTGTATCCGAGACCGAAGCCGAAACTGCAAAGGTCGAAGGCAAAAAAGAATAAAAGAAATCGCAAAGAAGAAAGATAAAGGGTTAAGACGATGATTCAGATGCAGACAAATCTTGATGTGGCGGATAACAGCGGCGCCCGCCGTGTACAGTGCATCAAGGTCCTGGGCGGCTCCAAGCGCCGCACGGCCAATATCGGCGATATTATCGTCGTATCCGTCAAGGAAGCTATTCCGCGCGGTCGTGTGAAAAAAGGTGATGTGCACCGCGCCGTGATCGTCCGGACGTCGAAAGGCATTCAGCGCAATGACGGCAGCGTCATCCGCTTTGACCGCAATGCGGCCGTTCTGATCAGCCCGAACAACGATCCGATCGGCACACGTATTTTTGGCCCCGTAACGCGGGAGTTGCGCGGAAAAAACTTTATGAAGATTATTTCTCTGGCACCGGAGGTTTTGTAGGACAATGACAGCACAAAAGAAACAGCAAAAACAGCGCCCGAAGCTGAAGATTAAAAAAGGCGACAAGGTGATTGTTACGACCGGCCGCGACAAAGGCAGCACCGGAGAAGTTCTGAAGGTTCTGCGTGAGGAAAACCGTGCCATCGTACAGGGCGTGAATCTGCGCAAGAAACATGTGCGTCCCTCCCAGTCGGGCGGCGGCGGCATTCAGGAAAAGGAAACGCCGATTCATATTTCCAATATCGCGGTGGTCGATCCGGAGAGCGGTAAGGCCACGCGTGTCGGCTATACGGTTTTGAAAGGCGGGCGCAAGGTGCGCGTTGCCAAGAAATCCGGCGAAGTAATTGATGAGTAAACCGAACTTTAAAGTTAGAGAAGAACGATGACAGCACGTTTGAAAACAGAATATCAGGAAAAAATCAAGCCGGCCTTGAAAGAGCAGTTCGGTTACGGCAACGACAATGCCGTGCCGAAACTTGAAAAGATCGTCTTGAATATGGGTGTTGGCGACAATGTGCAGGACAGCAAGCGCATCCGTTCCGCCGTTGCGGAGCTGGAGACTATTGCCGGTCAAAAGGCGGTCGTCACCAAGGCAAAAAAATCCATCGCCCAGTTTAAACTGCGTGACGGCATGTCGATCGGATGCAAAGTGACACTGCGCGGCGAGCACATGTATGAATTTCTGGATCGTCTGGTCAATATTGCTATGCCGCGTATCCGCGATTTTCGCGGTATTTCGGCCACAAGCTTTGACGGGCGCGGCAATTACGCGCTGGGGATCAAGGAGCAGATCATCTTCCCGGAAGTCGAGTATGACAAAATCGACACGGTACGCGGGCTGGATATTGTGATTTGCACCACGGCAAAAACGGATGAAGAGGCGTTGGCTCTTTTGAGCGGGTTCAACATGCCTTTTAAAAAGAAATAATACTACCGGAGGAAAAAGGAACCGATGGCTAAAAAAAGCTCGATAGAAAAGAACAAGCGCCGCGAGAAGCTGGTTAAAAAATATGCCGGCAAGCGTGCACGTCTGAAAGAAATTATTTACGACCGCAGCGTCAGCGATGAAGAGCGTTTTGCTGCCGTGATCCAGTTGGCGCAACTGCCGCGTAACGGTGCCAAGACACGCGTACGCAACCGTTGCCAGATTACCGGTCGTCCGCGCGCCAATTACCGGAAATTCGGCATGTCGCGGATTTCTCTGCGTAAGCTGGCTTCCGAAGGGCTGGTGCCGGGCGTGGTCAAATCGAGCTGGTAAGGTAAAGAAAACCGCCGGTTACAAGGAAAAGATGAATTTTATCGGCCATATCAAAAAAAGAAAATATGGCGCTGAAAATGAAGGAGTAAAACGGAAATGACAATGAGCGATACTTTAGGTGATCTGCTGACACGGATTCGCAACGGACAGAATGCAGGGCTGGAAACAATCAAAAGCCCGGCGTCCAAACTGCGTGAAAACGTGTTGGAAGTGCTGCAAAAGGAAGGCTATATTCAGGGCTATGCCCGCGTCGAGCGCGGCAGCGGTCTGGCGGATCTGGAA
>SKHU01000046.1 GCA_007116755.1 Alphaproteobacteria bacterium | reverse complement strand
TATATATATTACCTTTCTTTCACAGATGCGCCTTATACCCAAGGCGTACCGGTTTCGTTATGTTATACCGCAACGCCGCCACAGAAATAAATATCCGGAGCAACCGTAAACGGCCTGTTTTATGACGTGCTTGTTTGATTGTTTTTTCAAGGAGGGTCTATACTGCAAAACACCGGAAAAACCAAAGATGTTCTGGAATCTAGACCCAAACACGTCTTACGCCGTATAAATCTCATATTCCTGATGTTTTGTCAAATCTTTTGCTACCGCCATAACAGAAACACCCTGCATATTGCAGGGTGTTTCTTTTTCTATTGATTAAGTGGTCTTCTAAGCACCAAGGCGTTTCTTAGCCATTCCTTTCATCAGATTGCCGGCTTTGCCAAGCATGCCCGCCTTACCCGCAAGCGCTAGCCCGCCGACACCCAAGGCGGCTACACCTACGGCCCCCCCGACCATACCTCTCGCTTTACCGGCTATCATCCCCGGAGCCGCCATTGCAGCCCCTGCAGTTGAGCCAAGACCGTGAGCCATCTCACCGATATTCTGGTTGATAAAGCCCTCCGTCTGGCCAGCTTCCTGACTGAAGTCCTGCGTACCGGCACTGGTGCCGAGCCAACTCATTGTCGAGTTAGGTATAATATCGACCAATTTGAAACATGCGTTGACAAGGGCGTAAGCCGCAAACACGTAGATATAGGTATTTACAATCTGGTCAATGATACCGAAACCACCTGTTCCCATATTGGCCAGCGCCGTGTTGAACGTATCGTTCAGGAACAGAACCATAGCCTCAAAGATCAGGTTACCCATAACAAAGCCGATCACAGTCAGTCCCGGTCTCAGCAACAGGTTCAGCCAAGCGACATAAGCCCCCTGCGCCATCGGTCCCATTAACCCCTCACCATCCGTACGCAAATGCGCCAGAGCGACAACAGGAATGGTCACGACCGCTTCAACCACCGATACAATCCATGCGACAACGGCGAACATCACTTTTGTCCATGGGATCAGCGGGACGTAATAAAGCAGCATCAGACCAGGCATCATGCCGAAACTGGCGATCATTCCCAAGAAGCTACCGACAGGACCGGCCATCAATGCCGTTACAAATCCGCCGATAAGCGGTATTGCTGCAAACAGTGAAATAAATGCAATGACACC
Organism: Alphaproteobacteria bacterium; assembly: GCA_007116755.1. Classification (GTDB taxonomy): domain Bacteria; phylum Pseudomonadota; class Alphaproteobacteria; order Micavibrionales; family CSBR16-224; genus CSBR16-224. The sequence continues at coordinate 8,109 of SKHU01000046.1, read as the reverse complement.
GTAGATATAGAGTGCCTTATCAACGATTTTATAACCAACCGCTGAAAGCTGTGCCATCGGGTGCGTAGCAGAATCATATGTACCGATTGATACAATCAGGCCATTTTGATTTTCCGTCGGAACCTGCATCTTTTTCAAGACCCATTGGATAACGCGCTTACCGGCATCCAGATTGATGTCACTCCATCCCTGAATTGGAAAATCTCCGGCATCCGCACTATTGAATCCGCCGCCGTCAATAAATGCCGACAGGGTTTCGCCCGCAAGCTGCTTCAAAAGGCGCATGGTCTGGCAGCCGGCATAAGATCCTAAACCCTCGTGGCCTCCCATATTCTCCCCCCAACCCACGAAGGGGATTGCCCTAACAACCGCACCGCCAGCATTTCTAACCGTTCCCATTGCAGCACTCCCGGCACCGACACAGGCGGCACTTTCCGTCTCGCCATCCGCACCTTCATTGCCGGGGTCCGAAGTAGCTTCAATTCTGGACGACTGGTTGTATGTACGGTTAATTCCTGCAATCTGGAAGTACCAGCCACCCATGCCAGCCCACCCCTGCGCCATCGCGCGTGTCCACAATCCTCCGGTCGGGGACACATAGGGTATAATCGTCGTATTCGCATTGGTTCTGTTGGCCAAATTACGGGCATCCATATAAGCGTCCACCAAAGCATCCAAAGCTGCCTTGCTTGGCGGCCGACCGTTAAATCCGCCTCCCGGTGCGGAAAAGTCCACGCCGCTCGGGCAGGTTTCCGTATATTCACCCGGATCGGCTTGTTGATCCAGACTTGCTATCTGACAGCCCGCATGCAGCATCTGAGGCCACATGTTATTCAAAAGATTCCACTCGGCTTGGCGGTTAAGCTGCTTATATTCCGCAACTTCCACCGGCTCCAAATAATCCCCGTTTTCGTCAAGGATATCGTTCCCGTCCGGATTAGGCATAACCAAAGTCCCGCACATGTGGCGGTTGGTCGCGTTACCGAGATGGATATTGATATAAGGAGCATTCGTCGCATAATTTGATACGTCAACCATAGGACGCACATATTGCGGGTTCGCATTTCCCCATACCCCGGCATCTGTCCATCCGTCCATCTGCGGCCAAATCCATTCGCCACCGGGTCCCTGAGGCGCACCATAGTTTCCTGTCTCCCACGGATCCAAAGCAATTTCGTTGGCCATGTTATTCCGCTGCATACAGGCCAATGAGGTGATCAACGGATCAAGCAGGGAGCCTGTCGGATTTTCAGTATCCGGCGTCGGAGCCATATTTGGACTTCCTGCACCGGTACCGATCTCCAAAGGATTTGAGGAGAGCAAGAACGTACCCGTTGAAGATGCGCCCAGATAGGTCGACCACATATTCGATCCCAGATTTGACCCCCACTCGGCCAATTTCATAACCATCAGCTGCCCGCTGTTGAATCCCCCGCCGATCGGCACCAGCAATCCCAAAGCGAAAACAAAACGGATTGGCGTCCAGACCATGTTATGGCGACCGCCGCCCAACTGACCTGTTCGTGCCGTATCAATCACAATTGATACGATGGCCCAGAAAACGACAATAGATGCGATGACCAGCACGGCCGTGCTATAGGTGCCGAACATCGGCATAATCGCATTCTGCATCGTCCCACCTTCGCCTACGGCAGCCTGACGCAATACCTTATCAAGAATCGTGATGGCCAAGTCTTCGGAGCCGCCACCCGTACCAGGCGCCGACCTATCAAAAATCGTTGCGCCACCGGCTTTTGTCGGAATATTCCCGAAACTGGTATCAATAACGGTGCCGCCCCCGTCAACCAATTGAAAAATCTGCGCTTTTGCAACTGTCGTACTGAATAAAAACACCACGGAAACAACCATAGCCGCAACCATGCAGATAAACATCATAACAATTGAGCAAAAAATTCCCCACTGATAAATACCCATATGAGGCCGCGTCCGCAAATTAAACCATGCCTCCCCCATCAGTTCGGCTGTTGTGACATTCTCACCATCGGCGTGGTATCCCGTGCGCGCCCCGGGGTGATTGAGCGGCAACAAGCCAGCCTGAGCCAGCATCAACGCCAATGTCTGTATAAAGATGGGGCGAATGTGGCTGAAATGCCCCATCGACCGCCAAAACTGAGGCAACAGGAAGAACGCAAAAAAGGATTTCGCGCCCGGACGCTCCATTCTAACCCGTTGGAATCTGCTCATATCTCTACACCCCTTACTATATTATTCACCCCGCCATACGTCGGACACCCGGCGCCTCAGCACGAATCGTCTACTCCAAAAGCTTTACGCGGCCACAATAAGACCAATATTTATATTTTACCCCTTTTTGTCGATTCCGTCAAATTCATGACAATTTTTCCTAAAATTTTAGCCCCTTCTATGTTGACACATCACGATCGCCGACGCCGTCGCGCAGCATCACGCGCACCCGCACCCGCACCTTGCGCGCCTCCGCCCGCAGATACACCCGCCGCCGCCGCTGCCTGCGGCATGGCGGTACCCAAAGCGTGTGTCAGTTCGCCCATAATCATGTGGCCGTGCTCGGCAATTTGTAAGGCTTCCTGATTAAAGCTTTCCGCTTTCGGGCCGCCAATCCATCTCATCGTTGAGTTCGGTATAATATCAACCAGTTTGAAGCATGCATTGGTCAAGGCGTAAGCGGCAAAAACGTAAATATACGTATTGACCACTTGATCGATTACCCCAAACCCTCCCGGTCCCATATTGGAAAGAGCCGAGCGGAACGTATCATCCAGGAACAGAATCATAGCCTCAAAAATCAGCGCACCCATAACAAAACCGATCACAACAAGCCCTGGCCGCAACAATATATTGAGCCAACCGATATACGCCCCCTGTGCCATCGGCCCCATGATGCCGCTACCGGTTGTGCGAATATGTGCTAACGCCACCAAAGGAATTGTCACAACCGCCTCCACCACCGATACAATCCATGCGACAACAGCAAACATAACTTTCACCCAAGGAATAAGCGGAACGTAGTACAACAGCAAAAGTCCGGGCACAAAACCTATGCTGGCAATCATCCCAATGAATTGACCAACCCCCCCCATCATCAAGGCACCGATTGAAGGGCCTATGATAGGTGACATCGCCAACACAGAGAAAAATGCCATAACGCCGTACATGAACAGGGCATGATCAACGACATCTCCGCCCGCACGCGCCAACATCGCCATCGGGTGAGTGGCGCCGTCATAAGTCCCGAGCTCAACAAGAATTGGCCCCTTTTCCTGATCATGCAACATATACAGCAGCCAATGCAGCACTTTATGTCCGGCATCCAAATTGATTCCCTTAATGCTTCTGATCGGAAACGTATCAAGAATTCTGTTCCACAGCGGTGAAATCGTATCCCCTATAAAAGATTTTACAAACTCCCATGAATCACTCGCTGAGGGAAGCGTCCACCCCCCCCCGCTACCTGCGTCGGCATCAAGGTCAGGTACAATAGTCGAACTCAATGTTCTGTTAATGGTCGCAATTTCGTAATACCACCCGCCGATACCGGCCCACCCCTTCTCGATCATTTCATCAACAAGCGGGGAATTGGTACCGGGTCCACCTCCCGGAGTAATGTGGTTGACCAAATGCGTATTCACCGCCGCCTGAATAGCAGCATCACGACTATCTACATACTCCTGCACAATATCATGCAAGCATTCGCCGTCCACTGGCGCGCCGCCCGTATCAATATGTCCGCCGGGATTGGTATTACAGGGCGCAACATAGGTCGTTGCCGGACATGTATTTGCATATTCGGCAGGATCCGCACGCTCCTGCAGGCTGAGCATATGACACGCCAAAGGTTTTATGCTGTTCAGCATATTGTTCAATGCCGCCAACTCCGCATTACGAACATCCCTTTGAAATGCTGCAAGATAGCTGTACGGATCACCAACAGCAACACCTGTCTGCACCGTATAGTCCGGATCATAGTTAATAATGTCGCTACCGTTCGGATTCCCTATGTCCATTGACCCGCAGGCGCGGGGAGCATCCTCCGAACCAAAGAGAAACCTCAGGCTAGGCGCATTCGACTCACGGGATGTTTCATCAACAATCGGGCGCATAAATTGTCGGTGCGGATTCCCCCACCCGGCAACCGGCAACATCGGCGCCATCCCCGGATCAAGCGTCCACCCGCCGTAGCCCCCCTGATTAAAGCCAGCCAATGCTACCTCTGACTGCATATTGTGGCCGGTCATACACATTAGGATATCCATGAAAGGTTCAAAAATCTGTGTTGCCGAAGTTCTTGATGTCCTGGCATCCCCGGCAAGAAAACTTACATCCGCAGTTCCGGTCAAATAAGTCGTCCACATATTTGTGCCTAAATTCGACCCCCACTCCGCAAAACGCATCACCATATACTGACCGGTATTAAACGTCCCGCCGATCGGTATCAGCATTCCCAGCACAAAAATGAAACGTACCGGTGTCCAGAACATATTGTGGCGCCCTCCGCCGAGCTTCCCCGTCTGCGCCGTCGAGACCACAATAACGCTGATCGACCAGAACATATAAAGCGATGCCAACACCAGAATAGCAGTGCTGTATGTCCCGAACATCGGCCCGATGGCTGATTGCATAACTCCGCCCTCACCCGTCGCGCCCTGACGCAAGACCTTATCCAGAATCATAATGCCCAGATCGGGGTTTGTCGGCGCAGATCTATCAAAAGCCGGGCCGCTGCTTCCCGTCGGAACGCTGGCGAAACTCGTATCATAACCCGGAAGATTAAAAAGTTGAGCTCTCGCCTGTTGCGTTAAAATGCCGGCATAATAAAACATCCCCATCAGAAAGGCGCTTATCATAACGACAAACATCATGACGATCGTGGAAAAAACGCTCCACTGGTAAAACCCCATCTCCGGGCGTGTACGCAAATAAAACCAGGCCTCGCCCAGCAGGCCAAATGCTGTAACTTTCTTTCCGTCAATTGTCTTAACGCCGTAACGCGTTGCCGGATGACTCACGGGAAGAAGCCCACCCTGCTCCAGCATCAGTGCCAGATTTTGAATGAAGATTGGTCTTAGATAGCTAAAATGTCCGAATGATCTCCAGAACTGCGGCAGCAAAAAGAAGGCAAGAAACGACTTCGTGCTCGGACGCGCCAGCTTGATCCGTCTTTGCCTGTTCATGCCCAACACCCCTTCATACTACCCCTACTGCCCGTGTCCGCACCCCGATTTCGCAAAACTGCCTTACAAAAATAATGTATTTTTAGAGCGCAACTTTAACGAATGACACGAATCAGCCGCAAAAACCTTTTGCCAGCTGAAACTATGCCGATATTACTATTCTAACTCTTTTTTGGGTATTTCGTCAAATTTAGAGAGGTATTGAATAAAATTTTATGTTTATTTCAAAGGGTATGCGATATATATGCGCAACCGCAAAAAACACCGAAATGAATTCAAATACTTTCTTTATTCCGGCGACCATTTGCGCGGCTCGCCGAACAAATATCCCTGACCGTATTCGATATCGGCATCCAGCAATTCTATCAGCTGTTTTTCGGCTTCAATTTTTTCAACGATCATTTCAATGCCGTAATAATTCAGCCCGTCTTTCAGACGCTTCAGCGCGGCAAAACCCTCCGGATGTGCGATTTTACGCAATGCCGTGCGCACGGGAATTTTAACGTAACGTATCCGGCACTGACGTATCCGGTCAAAATCCAGAGCAAAATCCGTAACGCCGTCCATGGCAAAACGGCAACCCAAATGGGAAAGACCGTCCAGTATCTTCAGCGTCCCACCATCCATTGTTTTTATATCTTCCTGATTCAACTCAAAAATAAGGCGCGGCGCCAAAAGTCTGTTTTGCGTCAGGAAGGCGATGAGATCCCGCATGAATCTTTCGTCATTCAGCGTCAAGGATGAAATATTACAGAAAAAAGAACGGTTTAAATTTCCGGCATCCGCAGCACGAATCAATTGCAAGCCGCGCAACAGCAACGCATTATCAATCTCCGCCAGCATATTCCGGTCTTTGGCAATGCCGATATAACGCTCGGCCGGCAGATAGACATCGGGACGGATGCGAATGCGCGAATACATTTCATAAAAACGCCTTTTGCGCTGCGGCAGCCTGACAATCGGCTGAATAAACAAGTCAATACGCTTTTGCGCAATCGCTTCCGAAACACAGCGTATAACTTTTGCATCAGACCAATCGGCAAAATTATTCGATTGGGGAAGCGGCACTGTTTCCCTGTCATCCGGACCGAAATAGCCCGGCAGCGGCGGTGCAGAAAATTCTTTTTTATCAGACAGTTGCGCTGCGTCCATGTAAGCGGAAAAAGCCGGATGCTGCGGACGGGACACCGCCGCAGGGGACGGGGAAACACCTTGCACCCGCCCGTCAAAAGACGTTTCCACCTGTTTTCCGGCAGCTTCACGCACAATATCCAGACTTCCGCTGCTTTTACGGCGATGCGTCCGGTCGCGCAAAATTTCCTTCACGCGCCCGACACCGAAATACAGTGCAGCACCTGCGCCCACTGCCATCAAAACAGAAAACAGATAAATCGCACCGCCGTAAACCCAGATCAACGGCAGAACAAAGCCGGTTGCCACGCAGATTGCACCAATTCGCAGCGCCTGCAGCACCGTTTTTTGCTCCGGAAGTGCAAAAATGCGTGATTTTTTCCGTTTTTTATGTGTTTTCTGTGTTTTCAGCGGCGGAGACCGCAAAATTTTCTCGTTCAGGCTGGATTTCGGCTGATGCGGCGGCAGCAAAGGGCGCGCATTTCCAGCTGGTGAAGGTTTGATACGAATTCTGGGTCTCACGGCCGGCTTCATGATATTTCTCTATCTCTTCAGAACGCTTGCTTAAAAACGACATATCATATTAACGCATATATGCGGCGGAGTCGATTCCTATGATATCACGGCAGTTTTTCACACCGTCTTTCCGCAACAGCGCCGCAAGCTGAAAATTCAGCCGCTCGGCAAAATACGGCCCTTCAAAAACAAAAGCCGTGTAAAGCTGCACCAGAGATGCCCCCGCCCGCATCTTGCGGTAAGCATCCTCTCCGCTTGATACGCCGCCGACTCCGATAATCGGAATTTTCCCTTCCGTCATCCTGTAAAAGCGCCCGATCATGGCCGTGGATACATCCCGCAAAAACGGACCGCTCAATCCCCCTTCCTGCGCGGCAAAGTCTTTCGGCAATTCGTCAGGACGCGCCAGCGTCGTATTGGCGATGACGACACCGTCACATCGCGTTTCCCCGACAACAGCGGCGATATCCTCCAGCTCCTCCTCCGATAAATCCGGCGAGATTTTGACCAGCAGCGGCACAGTCTCCTTTTTCTCGCCGATAACGGCGGACAAAAGCGCGGACAGTGCCGCCCTGCCCTGCAAGGCGCGCAAACCCGGCGTATTCGGCGAAGATACATTGACAACAAAATAATCCGCCAGCCCGTTCAATTCACGGATACAGGCCGTATAATCGGCAACGATTTCATCAAACTCTTCCGTTGCCTTGTTTTTTCCGATATTGATCCCGATCGGAATTGGCGCGTGCGGCTTGCCGCCGAGAGATTTTTTAAAATGCGCCAGCCCCTTGCCCGGAAATCCCATACGGTTGATAACGGATTTTGTTGTTTTATCACGAAAAATGCGCGGCTTGTCATTGCCGGTCTGCGGCTTCGGCGTCACAGTGCCGAGTTCCAGAAAACCGAAACCGAGCCGCACAAGCCCGCGCCATGCCTCTGCATCTTTATCAAATCCCGCCGCCAGGCCGACCGGTGACGGAAAAGCCTTCCCCCAAAGCTCTGTCTGCAAAATCTCCGGCGTGTCGGCATCACGAAACAGAAACGCGCCACGATGCAGCATAGAAACAGCAAAACGATGCGCTGTTTCCGGCGGCAGGGCAAACAGACATCGGCGCATGACGGCGTTATAAAGACTCATATTATGAAAATCATTCTTGTGTTTCCGCTAAACCTTATATACACTTCTCTCCTATGTCAGACCAGAAAAAACGCATCGCAATTCTCCTCCCCGTCCGGCAAAGCACGGCGCTGGTTTTCGACTCGCCGCACAGCGGGCGGGATTACCCGTCCGATT
>SKHU01000159.1 GCA_007116755.1 Alphaproteobacteria bacterium | reverse complement strand
ACAATCCATGATTACATTATGAACTTCTATAACCGGAAAAGACGGCATTCAACACTTGGAAATATCAGCCCCATGATGTATGAACAATTAGCCGCCTAAATGAGCACGGCTGTGTCCACTTTTTTAAGACAAGTCCAGGGAACAGACGGGGCGCGCCCCTCTCCTTGTATTTGTACACAGCTGCACTCCTGAAATGGGCGGCGTAAAACGTCCGTGGGAGATCGGCATTCTTTGGAATCAGAACCGGGAGCTTTCCAAAATTCTGATCGAAGAGCTGCAGGCGGCGCGGCCTGATTTCAATATCGGGGATAACGAGCCTTACAGTCTTTTGAATCCTCCGCCCGGAAACAGCATTGAAAAACATGCAGAAATTCGGGGGCTGCCGCATATCGTCGTTGAATTCCGTCAGGATATGATGGACACGCCGGAAAAGGCAAAGGAGATGGCGCATTTATTCATGACGTGTATGGAAAAAGCTGTCGAGAAATACGAGCGGGCAAGCTACGGCAAAAAAGCGTTGCAGCATCGTCAAAATCAAAGAATACATCGCAAACATTAATCCTGCCAGCCGGTCAAAGTTATGGGGTTTACGCCGCTTTGAACACGGCGAGTGATTTGCCTTTCATGCGGCAGGCGGTATAGGATTTTTTATCCGTGCCTTCCGTCAATTCGGGTTTGTCCGTATCCAGAATACGCAGCCAGACCCGCCCGTCCGGCAGCTTTGGCAGTTTGAAATCCTTGCCCTGTGCCGCGGTATTGAACAGCACCAGCAGGCGATCAGGACGTTTTCTTTTATGATCCGGCACGGCCTCCTCATTCAGCATCATGCCGAATGTTTTGGCATTGTGCCAGTCGGGGTCGTTCATCTGCCGGCCGTCCTGTTTGATCCATTTCAGATCGGGCGCGCCGTCTTTGGAAAAACGGTTGCCGCGCATAAAATATTCCGCATTCAGCACGGGATGTTTTTTGCGGATATCACCGATATTTTGAACAAATTGCTGCAGTGTGCTGTCTTTTTTCGTGTGTTTTTCCCGGTTGATCCATCCGGTTTCATTATCCTGACAATAGGCGTTATTGTTGCCGTTCTGGCTGTTGCCGGTCTCGTCTCCGGCCAGCAGCATCGGCGTGCCCTGCGCCAAAAATAAAGAGGCGAGCATGTTGCGTTTCTGCCGCTCGCGCAGCGCTGTGATCGCGGCATCATCTGTTTTGCCTTCATGGCCGTGATTATAGCTGTAATTGTTGCTGTGGCCGTCGCGGTTGCCCTCACCGTTTGCATGATTGCGCTTGTCGTTATAGCTGACAACATCCTCCAGCGTGAAGCCGTCATGGGCGGTGATAAAATTGATGCTGTCCTGCGGCGTGCGGCCGTTGCGGTCAAAAATGCGACTGGATCCGGCCATCGCATGGGCGAAATCGCCGCCCGTGTGGTCGTCGCCGCGCCAGAAGGCGCGCACGGAATCGCGGAATTTGTCATTCCATTCCTTCCAGCCAGTCGGAAAATTGCCGAGTTGATAGCCGCCCATGCCGACATCCCACGGCTCGGCGATCATTTTGGTTTTTGACAGAACGGGGTCTTTGGCAATATCTTCAAACAGCGGTGCGGCTTTCTCATAGCCGTTCAGGCCGCGTCCCAGCACGGGGGCAAGGTCAAAGCGGAAACCGTCCACGCCGCATTCCTCTGCCCAGTAGCGCAGCGAATCCAGTATCATTTTCCGTGTTTCGGGATGGGTGACGTTAACCGTATTGCCGCAGCCTGTCATATCGTCATAGCGGCTTTGATCATGCGGGTGCAGCTTGTAATAGCTTTTATTGTCCAGCCCGCGCAGAAATAGCGTCGGCCCGTCCGTGCCTTCCTCGCCCGTATGGTTATAGACGACATCCAGAATAACCTCGATGCCGTGTTTATGCAGTTCACGCACGGTTTCCTTGAATTCTTTCAGCGCGTTTTGCGGGGTGGAGGCATAGGAGGGCTCGGGCGCAAAAAAACCGATTGTGTTATAGCCCCAGTAATTGCTTTTGCCGGTTTTTTTCAGATGGGTTTCGTCGGCATGGGCGTGAACAGGCAGCAATTCGACGGCGGTAATGCCGAGTTTTTTGTAATGCGCAATCATCTCCGGCGCAGCGATGCCTGCATAAACGCCGCGCTTGTCTGTGGCAATATCGGGATGTGTTTTGGTCAGACCTTTTGGATGTGCCTCATAGATCACGGTTTTTTCCCACGGCGTTTGCGGCTTTTTTGCGCCTCGCCAGTCGAAAGACGTATCGATTACGCGGGATTTCGGTGCATCGCCTGCATCCTGCGGCGGCAATATCTCTTTTGCGTAAGGGTCAAGCAGCAGCTTTTCAGGATCAAAGCGGTGGCCGTCTTGCGGCGCGTTCGGACCGTGGGCGCGGTAGCCGTAAACCTGCCCCGGTTTCAGTCCTTCAATAGAGGCGTGGAATACGTCACCGGTTTTTTCCGTCAGTTCAATGCGCCGGATTTCATTTTTGCCGCTGTCGTCATAAAGGCACAGCTCGATCTTTTCCGCATGGGCGGAGAAGACCGAAAAATTAATCCCCTTGCCGTCCGGCGTTGCGCCGCGCGGCTCCGGCGTGCCTTTGCGCACGGTCAGATCGGGGTTTTGCTCTGTCATGGACATAATATTGCATATTTGCATTCGCAGACGCAAGAAATATCTATGCAACAGGCTGTCGGAGAAGGGGTTACGGCTTTTTCGGAGGTGGTGCGCAGCGCGGATAGCGGTGTGCGTCCTCTGTGGCGATGCGCGTCCATGTGTCGCGCTCGCGGATGATGAATTTGCTGATTGTCACATCCGCCGTATCCGTGTCTTTCAGATGAATCGTCATATTCGCCCAGAATCCCTGCCCCGGCAGATGCACACGGCCGCGGTGGCGGTCGGGGTTGTTTTGATCCTGTTCCGCTTCAAATTTAATCTCCTGCCCGCAAAGCTGCAGAATATCGTCGCGGGACGGGTTGCGCGGACGGTCGCGGCGCGGCGGGCCGAAATAGTCATAGACTTCGCGCTCGTTTTCGGCGATCCAGTGAATGCGCGGCACAAAATCCTTTTTCTCGTCCGGTTCGATGGCGACAACAATATCAAAACGGTTGAGTTTCCAAAGCCCGATCGGGTCGATGCCGTCTGGATCTTCCGGTGTCTGTGCGGGTGTGGCGGAAATGCTCAGCGTGGCCACGGCGAAGACTGTGCCGATTTTTCCGATATGTTTCGCTGTATTTTTAATATGCATTTTCATTATCCGTTTTCTTGATCTGTTTGAAATGTGTTATCATGGGCGTTGAAAAACCGCAACAGCCTATATATTTCCGTAAGGAAAAAATTAATCCGTTTGCCGTAGAATAATGCAAAGAACAAGGCAGAAAGATGGAAAGAAAAAAAGACGATCCGCCGCCGAAAGATGTGAAAGAGGTTGAATATGCCGAGGCGCGCGACCGTGCGCGTCTGGCGCGGCACGTGTATAAAAAACCCGATTACCCGCAGGATAAGGGCGATTGGGAAGAGGTGATCACGGCGGAAGAGATGGGTTATCCCAAATGCAGCAGCAGTTTCGGCGCATCGCTTTATAAAAAGAAAGACGAGAAAACCGGCAAAGATCAATATGCGATTGCATTTCGCGGCATAAACGGGGTCGACGATCTCGACGATGCGTTGATACTGGCGGTCATCGGTTATCCGAAACAGTTTTTCGATGCCTATGCCTTTACGCGCGATGTGGAAGAGAAATACGGCATTGATCTGAAAAAGACCGAGTTTATCGGCCATTCGATGGGCGGCTATCTGGCGCAGGCCGTCGGCATTTCCTGCAATGCCGGGAAAATCTGGATGTATAACAGCCCCGCGATGCGCGAAAAGGATATCGTCCGGCTGCCGGAGAAGATCGAATCCGTGTTTCAAAATATTTATAAACCCGTAGAGATTGATTACGCGCGTCTGGATGAACGCATTGTGTCCTTCCGCACGCAAAATGATGTTGTGGCGCGTCTGGGTAAAAAAAGCGGCACGGTTTTGCAAAGCGGATTTGAAATACGGCCGCATTCCATTCTGACATTGGAAAAACTGCTGGATGAGCAGATGGAAAAAGGCGGGCAGGCTTTGTTCAGATTGAAAGAGCCGCTGGCAAAATCCGGACGCAAAATCATGCGCCTGTTTATCCAGAATACAAAAGACATGTTTGAACGTCCCGGTAAAAAACCGAATTCCCCGCCTCCGCGCCGTAAAAACAACCGCTCTCCGCCCAAACAGCCCTAAAGGATGAATTTGGACAGATCGGTGTCCTGACTGAGTTCGGAGACGCGCTCGCGCACCAGCTTGGCATCGATATGGACGGTTTCTCCTGCCGTCATGTCCGAGGCGGTGAAGCTGATTTCATCCAAAAGCCTCTCCAGCACCGTATGCAGGCGGCGCGCGCCGATATTTTCGACATTGGCGTTGATCTCGACTGCCAGCCGCGCCAGTTCATCGATGGCATCTTCTTCAAAGACCAGCGTCACACCTTCTGTTCCCAGCAGCGCGACATATTGCTTGATCAGGCTGTATTCCGGTTCGGTCAGAATGCGTTTGAAATCCTCTTCCTCCAATGGGCGGAGTTCGACGCGGATCGGCAGACGACCCTGTAATTCGGGCAGCAGATCCGAAGGTTTGGCGTAATGGAACGCGCCCGAGGCGATAAACAGAATATGATCGGTGCGGATAAGGCCGTGTTTGGTGCTGACGGATGTGCCTTCGATCAGCGGCAGCAGGTCACGCTGTACGCCTTCGCGGCTGACATCGCCGCCGCGGTGCTGCTCGCTGCGTCCGGCGATTTTGTCGATTTCATCCAGAAACACGATTCCGTTGTTTTCCACGGCATGTCTTGCCGCGTTGATAATGGCGTCTTCATCCAGCAGCTTGTCGGCTTCTTCTTCGATCAGCACATCATAGGATTCGACAATTGTCATTTTACGCGTTTTTTTGCGCGGCGCGCCGAAAGCGCCGCCGAGCATATCACCGAGATTGAGCATTCCCATCTGTGCGCCCGGCATGCCGGGAATATCAAATGTCGGCATGGAGGAGGAAGATTTTTCCGCCACCGCAATTTCGACTTCCTTGTCATTCAGATCGCCGGCGCGCAGTTTGCGGCGGAAAGATTCGCGGGTGGCCTCGGTTGCATCTTTGCCGACCAGTGCGTCCAGCACGCGGTCTTCTGCCGCCAGCTCGGCTTTGGCCGTAACGGATTTGCGCATTTCCTCGCGCATCATATTGATCGACATATCCATCAAATCGCGGATGATGGATTCCACATCGCGGCCGACATAGCCGACCTCGGTGAATTTTGTGGCCTCCACTTTGATAAACGGGGCTTTCGCCAGACGCGCCAGACGGCGCGAGATTTCGGTTTTTCCGACACCGGTCGGACCGATCATCAGAATGTTTTTCGGCAGCACTTCCTCGCGCATATTCTCTTCAAGCTGCTGGCGCCGCCAGCGGTTGCGCAACGCGATGGCCACGGCACGTTTGGCATCTTTCTGGCCGATAATAAAACGGTCAAGTTCGGAGACGATCTCGCGCGGGGTGAACATGGAAGACAGTTCCCCTGCTACGCTATGCTTTTTTTCTGTTTTTTCGCTCATTTCTTCTTTTTTTCCGCCGGTTTTTTCTTTGTGGTTTTGATCTGTTTTTTCCTGTGCGTGTTTCATTGACACTCCTAAAGCTTTTCAATCACAAGATTATTGTTTGTATAAACGCAAATATCGGCGGCGATTTTCATGGATTTTTTGACGATTTTTTCCGCATCCATATCCTTCAGGTCAATCAGCGCCCGCGCGGCCGAAAGTGCGTAAGCACCGCCAGATCCGATGCCGATGATTCCGTCTTCGGGTTCGACAACATCGCCCGTGCCGCTCAAAATCAGCGACGTATCCTTGTCGCAGACCGCCATCAGCGCTTCCAGACGGCGCAGATATTTATCTGTGCGCCAGTCTTTCGCCAACTCGACGCAGGCACGCGTTAACTGGCCTTTATGCTGGTCAAGCTTGGCTTCCAGACGCTCGAACAGCGTAAACGCATCGGCCGTCGCGCCTGCAAATCCGACAATCACTTTGCCGTCGCACAGGCGGCGGACTTTTTTGGCATTGGATTTCATCACTGTTGCGCCCAGAGAAACCTGCCCGTCACCGCCGACAACGATATTCTTGCCTTTGCGGACGGCCAGTATCGTTGTGCCCGCCCAGTTGCCGTAAGGCGATTGCCCTGCGCCGTGATATTCCGTCATTGCTTTTATCCTTGCCTTTTGTCTTTTATGCGCTGTATATCCTAATGTTTCAGGCCACTACATATCGCGCGTTTGGCGCAAAAGGTCAAGGATTTCCTGTTGACAAAAGTAAATTAAATATGTTAAAAATATGCGTTTTAAATATCTATGGCAGAGCAAGAGAAAGAGGGCATAAGTTATGGCGGACAGTAAAAAAGAACAAATTTTGCGCAGCAAGGACGGAAAAGTCGTAATCCGCGTGACGGAGAACGGTATTCAGGTCGGGAAAGGCGCAAAAAACACGCGCAAGCGTTTGCCGCGTCTTATCACATTTCCGCTTTTTGTCGGTGCGTTGGCAACGGGCGGCTATCTGGATATGGCCAATAATACGCGCGATGCGTCAACGGAAAATTCCAATCCGGTGCTGACGGCGCAATACGAGCAGCGCATCGCCGAGCTTGCGGAATTACGGGGGCAGGGGCAGGATGTGCGGATGCAGTCCATTGATCTTTTGCAATCGGTCTGGGTCAACAACCAGCTATCCGAAGCCGATGTCAAAACCCTGACGGATCAGTTTACCGCGCAAGTCAAACCGCCGGCGATGCTGCCGGGCGGGCTGGTGCTGGAGCGTCCCGAATATCTGGATGAGGTCAAGGCGCAGACGACTTCGCGCGATCTGGCGACACTCGACCGTATGACCATGCAGATGCACGAGAAACATTACAATGACGGGCCGTGGGCGGGGATTCTCCTTGGCTGGCTGGCTTATATCGTCGGAATCGGCATGGCCAATAAGGGCTATGCCTCTGCATCAAGCGCAATCCAGCGCCGCCGTGAAAACAAGCCGAAGCCGAAAAAACCATCCGGCCCTTACGGACGCCACTGACGCTTCTTTCGCGGTTTTACCCGAATATGTTGGTTTTGCGCGGCATAGCTAGTTTGCCGTCGTGCTCAAGGCTTTTGTGAGTCTTCAGAAATTCAGCAGCATTTACAGTGCGGATACCTTTATATTCGGGAATGGAAAGAACATGCTTTTTATCACCGGAAAGAATGTAATCTGCCTGGGCAGCTTCTGCCAAAGCAAAAAGCTCGTTGTCATCGGGATCGTTGGAAATACTGGCCGACAGGTTATGCTGGATGATGGTGGAGGTATTTCTGACTTCGGTTATCAGTTCTTTTGCGCTGGCTTTGCTAAAATAACGTGCAAATTTTTGGTGAAATAAAGTTTCTTCCAACTCAGAGAGAGTTTTATGGCTTTGAAATGGTTTATGAAAACGATACACATTTTTAAGTGCTTGGCGAACCGTACTGTTTTCGTCAGATGATATCAGATAGCTTAAATGTAAGTTGGTATCGATAATCAGGCGCATGGTTAGGCACCCTTGTCTCTTTTTTCGTGTTCTTTTATTCTTTCTTCTCTAATTTCCTCAAGAATTTCTTCCATAACATCTTCAGTCAAACCTTTTTTACGGGCTTCTTCTGACATTTTATCCAGTGTCTTGAAAAGCCGTTCTACGGCTTTTTCTCTAGCTTCTCCGGTCGGAGGGGTAGAAAATTTTGAGTTTTTGGGCGGGGTACCTTTACCGGTTCTCGTTTTTCTTTCGTCAGCCATTGCCGTCTCATTCTTTGTGTTTCTACCCCTACATGGTAGCACGAAAAGCTTTAAAAATTCGAAGTGATTCAGCGTATTTGACTGAAGAAATCCGTCATCAGCGCGGCGCAACGGCTTTCTTCAAGGCCGCCGTATACATCCGGTTTATGATGGCAGGTATCGTGATCAAAAATGCGCGGACCGTGTTCCGTGCCGCCGCTTTTCGGATCATAAGCGCCGAAATAGATGCGGCGCAGCCGCGCCAGAGATATGGCGGCGGCGCAAAGCGGACAAGGCTCCAGCGTCACGTAAAGATCGCAGCTTTCAAGATATTTTCCGCCCTGTTTCTCCAGCGCTGCACGAATAGCCAGCATTTCTGCATGGGCAAGCGGGTCTTGCCGTTCCTCGACACGGTTGCCTGCGGCCGCAATCACAGTGTTTGATGCGCTATCAACGATCACGGCACCGACGGGAACTTCGCCGCGCTGTGCGGCTTTTTCGGCCTCTGCAATGGCCTGCTGCATAAAATCTTTCATCTTGCCCGTAACCTGTTTATGATATCCGCATCAGTTTAGGAGGGAACACATTGTCTGAAAAGGAAAAAATAGCGCGCCGTATCGCCCGTGCCGGACTCTGTTCGCGGCGCGAGGCGGAAAAGCTGGTGGAGGCAGGCCGTGTTGTCGTCAACGGACAGCGGGTAGAAACGCCGGCCATGCGCGTGGCGGTAACGGATAAAGTCGCCGTGGACGGAAAAGAGCTGGCGGCCAAGGAACCGGCGCAGCTCTGGCGTTATCACAAGCCGGCAGGGCTGGTGACGACCAACAGCGATGAAAAAGGGAGAATGACAATTTTTGATACGTTTCCCGCCGATTTTCCCCGCGTGATGACGGTCGGCCGGCTGGATATGAATACCGAAGGCCTGCTGCTGCTGACCAATGACGGCGATTTGGCGCGCTATATGGAATTGCCGGATACGGGCTGGACGCGACGTTACCGTGTGCGTGTCTTTGGGCAAGTCGATGAGGCGGCTTTACAGGGCTTGAAACGCGGTATTGAAATCGACGGTATCAAATATAAATCCATCAAAGCCGAACTGGATGAAAAGCAGCAGGGGCGCAATGCCTGGCTGTCTGTTGCGCTGACGGAAGGCAAAAACCGTGAAATTCGCAAAGTTATGGAGGCGCTGGGGCTTCAGGTCAACCGCCTGATCCGTATCGCCTACGGGCCGTTCCAGCTTGGAAATCTGGACAAAGGCGTGATCGAGGAAGTCAGCAAAAAAGCGCTGAGATCGGCCATCAGCAAAAATCTGGCCGATAAAATTCTGTAAAATGCCGTTCATAGAATCTTCGTGATTTTACGGTAAATTTTATGGTATAGCTTCCGTGAGAAACACGGGGTGTGTTCTTTTGTTTTCAAGAAGAAAGTCGGAAAAGACTCATGCGCAAATCCGTTTTGATTGCTTT
>SKHU01000075.1 GCA_007116755.1 Alphaproteobacteria bacterium | reverse complement strand
CGGGCTGGGCGATATTGATCTGCTCCGCGAGGCGGGCGAGGTCTTCGGTATTCACCCGCTGGCGCTGGAAGATGTCGTTAATCTGCACCAGCGTCCGAAAACGGAAGAATACGACGACCACCTGTTTATTGTCACGCGCATGGCGTATCCGGCACGCGAAAAGACCGGTCAAAAGGATACCGGAACAGAGATCGAACAGATCAGCCTGTTTCTGGGGAAGAATTACGTGCTGAGTTTTCAGGAGCGCGAAGGCGACGTTCTGGATCCCGTGCGCGAAAGACTGCGGCGCGGCAAGGGGCGTATCCGGTCATCGGGCGCGGATTATCTGGCCTATGCCGTGCTGGACACGATTGTGGACGGATATTTTCCTGTGCTGGAGGAATACAGTGAAAAGCTGGACGCGCTGGAAGATGCCGTGTTCGATACCCCGACACGCAAAACCCTGCAGGATATTCATGATATGAAACGTGAAACGCTGCGTCTGCGCCGCGCCGTCTGGCCGCAGCGCGATTCCGTCAGCGGGCTGACCCACGCTTATGACGATCTGATCCGTGAGGAAAACCGCGCCTTTTTCCGCGACTGCCACGACCATGTGATCCAGATTATCGATATTCTTGAAAGCCAGCGCGAGCGGCTGTCCGGCCTCGGCGATCTGTATCTGTCCAGCATCAGCTATAAAATGAACGAGGTCATGAAAGTGCTGACGATCATCGCCACGATTTTCATTCCGCTGGGCTTTATCGCCGGAATTTACGGCATGAATTTTGATCCCGATGTATCGCCGTGGAATATGCCGGAGCTGGGCTGGTTCTACGGCTATCCCTTTGCGCTGGGTATCATGCTGGTTTTTGCCCTGTCGCTTTTGGCCTATTTTTACCGCAAAGGCTGGATCGGCGGCGGGACGGACAAGAAATAAAACCCGCCCCCTATTGCAGTTCCAGCGGCCAGAAATACGGGATAACCAGCACCGCAACGGCACCCAGCAGGATATTCATCGGCACGCCGACTTTCAGGAAGTCGTTGAATTTATACCCGCCTGCGGCATAGACAAACGTATTGGTCTGATAGCCGATCGGCGTCGCAAAACTGGCGGAACAGGCAAACATCACCGCGACGATGAAAGGACGCGGATCATAGCCGAGACTCGCGGTCAGGCCGATAACAATCGGCGTCAGAATAACGGCAACGGCGTTATTGGTAACAATCTCGGTCAATAGCGAAGTCAGAAAATAAATCGCCAGCAGAATGAAAACAGGGCCGAGATTTTCCACCAGACCGACCAGCGTATCGACCAGCAGCTTGGCCGCGCCGGTATTTTCCATCGCCGCCCCGACGCCAAGCATGGCAAAAATCAGCATAAGAATACCCCAGTCGATCGCGCGATAGGCTCTATCCGGCGTCACACAGCCCGATAAAATCACCACCACCGCGCCGATCATCGCCATCCCCGCAATCGGCATCACGCCCAGTGCGCTCAGCAACACCACACCGACAATCACCAGCAGCGCAATCGGCGCTTTTTTGAAATCGAAAGGTTTTTCCCGGATTTGCGAGGCGTTATGAATCTGCTCGTTATCGAACAGGCGTTCGATCTCCTCCTCCGGCCCTTCGATAATCAGCGTATCGCCTTCGCGCAAGACCGTCTGCGGCAAATCACCGGTGACGTTCTGATCCTTGCGGTGTACGCCGATGACAAAACAGTTATAGGCGCGGCGCAGCCGCAGATCCTTGACGCGGCGGCCGATAAAATTCGAGGTCGGCGGCAGAACGCCTTCGACAACGGCCAGTTTCTGTGCCGGCATCGGATCTGTGAAATGCGCTTTTTGCGGATCGAATTCAATGCCGATATGGTGCTTCATTTCAATCAGCTCGTCCTTGTTCAGCTTGAAGACAAGCCGGTCGCCCGCTTGCAGCGGAATATCGCGGAAGGTCGAGGAACGCGGCTTTCCGTCATCCTCCGCGGCGCCGTCGCCGCTGAATTGCTTGATCAGCATTTTCAGTGCCTTGCCGACCCCCATACGCGTCCCCGTATCCTGCCGGACAAGATCGATAATTTCGTAATCTTCCGTATCGGTAAACTGTACCTCGTTCAGGGTTTTGTCGATCAGCGGCGAATCGACAGGGATCATTGCTTCGGCCATAAAGCGTTTGGCGGCGGCCTGATCGGCGGCAAATTCGTCAATCGGCGGCGTGCGCTCGGGCAGCAGAAACCGGCCGGCCACAGCCATGAATGTCATCCCCGCCGCCGCCATCACCAGCCCCGGAAGCGTAATTTCGAACATGCCGAACGCCTCCTGCCCGTATTCCTGCGCCACGCCGTTGACCAGAATATTCGTCGATGTGCCGATCAGCGTGCAGGTGCCGCCCATAATTGCGGCATAAGAGAGCGGAATCAGATATTTTGACGGAAACGCCTTCATACGCTGTGCCAGCGTAATCACAACGGGCGTCAAAATCACGACAATCGGAATATTGTTCATAAAGGCGGAAAGACATACCACCGCTATAATCATACCGATAATGCCGAGGTATTTATTGCGGGTGGAGAGTTTCATCAAACCGCGCCCGAGCGCATCAATCACGCCGGTCTGATCCAGCGCCGCGCTGATCACAAACATACAGGCAATCGTAATCGGCGCGGAGTTGGAAAACACGCCCAGCATATCATTTGTACTGATCGCGCCGATCGCCAGCAAAACCGTCATTCCCGTCAGCGCGACGATATGCGGCGGCAGTTTTTCCTGAGAAAAGGCGAAGAACACGCCGATCAGCACGGCGAATGTCGCAAAAATCAGAAGATTTTCAGGTATAGGCAGCACTTAAATCTTTTCCTTTGTTGTTGTCTCCGCCGTTGTTCCGGCGCGTTTTCTTGCATCAAGCACGCGTTTGAGCTGCGGCACGGAGGAATTCTGTTCCATATCCGCCTGCCGCGTAGCAACGGCTTTTTCCGCCAGCGGCTCCAAAGCGCGGTAAATACGGCGGTGATGACGCACACAGCGGCGACAGCCGTAAATCAGCAACACAAGACCGGTCAGAATCAGCACATAAGAGGCAAAAAACAGAAAAAACAGCCCCGCCGCGATGATATAACCGGCATGTTTCTTTTTTTCCAGCTCCAGCCGCGTTGCGCCGGAGATTTTGTCCTCACCGATCAGCGCGCGCTCGTAACGGAAATCGTAATACCAGCTATGCGGCTGGTCGTCGAGTGCAAAAAACGTCATACCGGTTTTTATCAACAACCCCGAATCCGTCAGCAGCAACACTGTCAGCAGCAATCCGGCATGACCGATCCATGCGACATGAATGACCAGATAGCCGATTGCCGCCATAAGGGCGGAAAACGCGGCCGCAGCCAGCATCACCGCCGCGATCTGAGTTGTGGTTTTGCCTTGCATGACGGGCTGCCTGCTTGTTCAATCTTAAGGAAGGGGAATTTCGTGTGTGCCGATAATTTCCGCCTGAGGCGTGCGCGGGTCTTTGACCAGTGTCAGCACGATGGAACCGCCGGACAGGCGGTGTCCTTCCGGCGGGCGCAGCACGATATTGCGGGTAATGCGGTCAACTTCGCGGTAAATGCGCACCCATTGTTCGGTAATCACGGGCACGTCCGCCCCGTCGCCTTTACGGTGAACGCCCGACAGCAGCGCCGACGCTTCGGCATTGCCGCTGCGGTTAAACCGCACCGTCAGCACATCGCGCCCGTTTTCATCCTTGCCGCGCGCGGCAGAGGCAATCGACATTTCCGACTGCACCCGGCCGTTCTGTACAACGATCGGCACGGCCACGCCGTAGAGCGCCTTGATCTCGAACACCGCGCCGCGCTGCGTTCCTGTGGCAACAGCAGGACGTTCCTGCGCACGCAACGGCACTTCACGGAACAGCAAATGGCTGTGATAATCCCCGTCGGGCAGACCTGCCGGACGGCGCACCATCACGCGTACGGTCTGGCGCTCGCCGGGTTCCAGCGTAAAACGCTTGGGAACGAAACGCAGCATATCTTTTGCCGAATAAGGGAAATCATCCAGACGCGCCGTTGTGCCGTCTTCCTGCATCACCTGATCGATAATCTGCAAATCGTAACGGCGCGTCACCTCCGATTTATTGGCGACATTCAGCGTTTCCACACGCGCATCAGGGCCGAAATCAACACGGTGCGGCGAAACGAAAAGGATGCTGCCTTCGCTTTGCGCGCGCGCCTCATCTGCACCTGCGGCGGCGACGAAAATCAGCCCCGCAGCCAGTACCAGCGCCGAAAATATCCTGTTTATATTCATTACAACCTGTTTACCCTTTTGGAAGAAGCGTCGTTTCCTTAATACGATTATAAACGATGACAGTAAAAACGTATAGAAATAACTCGTTTCGCTGTCTTTCCTCTTTTTATACTATACCGAACAGAAAGATCGTGCAAAGCCCCAGATAGATCGACACGCCGGTAATATCCGTGATCGTCATCAGGATCGGCCCGGTCAGCAGTGCCGGATCTTTTCCGAAACGCTTGATCAGGAAGGGCAGCGTACCGCCGAAAACGCCGGCGACAAGAACATTGATGCCCAGCGCCGTCCCCGCAACCAGCCCCAGAATAATATTGCCTTCCATCATATAGGCGATGATACCGAACAGATAGCCCAGCGCAACACCCTGAGCAAGGCCGACAGCGAATTCCTTGCGCAAGGCGCGCCAGTAATCGTGCATACGCGCCTCACCCAGCGCGATACTGCGGATCGACACGGACAGCGCCTGAATACCGACATTGCCGCCCATCCCTGTAATCAGCGGCAAAAATGCCGCCAGAATCGCCGCCTGCGCAATCGTATCTTCAAATCTGGCGATAATCGACACGGCGGCCAGACACAAAAACACATTGATGACCATCCACGGCAGGCGCATACGTACGGATTTTCGCGCCGGTGTAAAAAAGCTTTCGTCACTCACGCCCGCACCGATTCCCGCAAGGTCCTCCGCCAATTCATAAGACAAAAGTTCCAGCGCCGCTTCCGCCGTCATCACCCCGACCAGCACATTGGTTTTGGTGACGACCGGCATCATTTTCAAATGGCGCGAGCGGATGCGCTCGGCAATTTCGACGGGATTGTCGAAAACCCGCGCGGCGAATATATCCTCGTTCATAATGGCGGAAACTTTCTGTTTCGATTTCCCCGCCAGCAATTCGCGCAGCGACAGAACGCCGCGCAGCCGCTTTTTGTCGTCCACCACATAAAGATACCCCGTCCGCGTCAGCGGCGACGGCAGAGACTTCACAGCCTCCATAACTTCCGAAACGCTCTGGTCTTCGGAAACGGCAATGTAATCCAGACTCATCTCCGCGCCGACGGTGTTTTCTTCATAAATCGACAGCGCCAGAATATTCTCCGCCGCCTGTTTCGGCAGCGCCGAAACCAGCGACTCCCTTTTCTCCTGCGTCATATGCGAGAGAATATCAACGGATTTTTCCGGCGGAATATGCGCCAACCATTCCAGCGCGGTTTTCGACTGTGTGTCCTCCAGAAGATGCGCGGCGAATTCTTCGGGGAATTCGGCGATTGTCAGCGCCGCATGGCTTCCCCCGACATATTCCAGAAACGGCAGCACAACGATTTTCGGCGCATTGGTCAAAACCGCAGCCAGCCGCGTATGCGACAGATGCGGCAGCACCTCTTTTGCCTCTTTAAAGCGGCCTTCGGCCAGATGCGCGGCAAGATCGTCCGAATACTCTTTCAGACGCTCGGGAAGAAGAAGCATGATAACCCTTATAACTTATAAGAAAACTGCGTATGTGATGCGACGAACGCCGCCCTTGCGGTCATTATAGCTTTTGAAAACAATATTGTCTTGTGCAAATCATCGGCTTTTCACGCCCTCTTGATGTTGTGTATTTATTTCTGCGTCTTGCGCGGCAGGTGCAGGAGCACTGTGTCGATCGTTTTGATAACGTCGTCAATATCCTTGTAGAACACATCCAGATAGCGCTGCACAGATACGCGGCTGCGGAAAATCCTGTGCGAGAGAATCTGCGGCAGAAACTCTATAACCGCGCGCAGAACGGATTTGATATTTCCAAATTCCGCAGCCGGAGTCGCGGCATCCTCCCCGGGCTCAAAAATCGGACGCTCCAAAGACGACATGATCAATATGCTTGTGCCGTAAAACACAATGGCAATCTCGCCGCTGCGATAGAGGCTTTTCAGCCGGCCGGATAAATATTCCGGAATTTGCGTGTTTAAAATTTCCTCCGCCTCTTTTGCGTTATCGGTAAAGGCAATGAATTCACGGGCAAGGGCGGGATCGCCGATCGGGTGGGGTTTCATGTTCTTTTTCCGTACCTTGTGCGGCATCCCCTTGACAGGGAAACCGAACATACCGCGAATTTTTTGCCTGATACCGTCCATGCGCGGCGGACGGCTGCGGATGACCGTATGACCGGAAAACCGTGCCTCCGGCAGTTCCAGCATCAAAAGCAGCCCGTAAAACTGTGTTATATGGCGATAGAGAAAATGCGCTTCACAAAATTCAAAATCTGCATCGCCGTTTTTGCCGCGGAAATAATCCTGCGCGGCATATTCGTTATGCATCGGCAGCATCTCCATCGGCCGCAACCGCACAACCGGTATCATGCCGTCAATATCATAGAACAGGCCGGTGCTTGCAATGGCATGGCTGTAGATTTTGCGTTTAATTTCCTGCCTGTATTCTTTTTTCGACAGACCCGTCCACCAGGCCAGAAACCCGAAACATAGCGCAATCGCGACCGGCAAAACAAAAGGCTCGCGCGTGTCGATGTCCGGATCAAACAGCAACCACAAAACGCCCCCCGTCAGGATAAGAACGGAGACAATCTGCCGTTTTATAAATTCACGGTGTTTTTCTTTGCGGAAAATATCCAGATCGTGTTCGGCGGCTTGAATCTGCCGCTGAAATTCCTGCTTGGTTACGCGCTGCGGCACGGCTCCCCCCGTTTGCGTTTTTTTTCGCATTATTATGGCCGATATGCCGCCGTGCCGCCAGAATATTTTCTAGCGGCGCGGGCCGGATTTGCCGTGCTGTTGTTTGCCGTTCAGGGACGCAGGTTTTGCCGCATCCAGCAAGGATTTGACGGCCGCGACAGATTTGTCGAAGGCTTTTTTCTCCTCCGCCGTCAGCTTGACCTCGACGATTTTTTCAACACCGCCCGCGCCAATCACGGCGGGAACGCCGATATACATATCATTCACGCCGTATTCGCCTTTCAGATGCGCAGCACAGGGCAGGATGCGCTTTTTATCCTTCAGATAGCTTTCCGCCATTTCAATTGCCGCCGAGGCGGGCGCATAATAGGCCGAACCGTTTTTCAGCAACCCGACAATTTCTGCGCCGCCGTCACGGGTGCGCTGCACGATGTCATCCAGCTTGTCCTGCTTCATCCAGCCCATATCGACCAGATCGGTCAGCGGAATACCCGCCACGGTGGAATAGCGCGTCAGCGGCACCATCGTATCGCCGTGCCCGCCAAGAACAAAAGTGTTGATATCTTCAACGGAAACATCCATTTCCTCGGACAGGAAATGTGCAAACCGCGCCGAATCCAGAACACCCGCCATGCCGACGACTTTTTCATGCGGCAGGCCGGAGGATTTCTGCATCACATCAACCATCACATCCAGCGGATTGGTGATAACGATCACGAACGCGTCGGGCGCGTGCTGTTTGATTTTTTTGCCGACATTTTCAATGATGCCCTTGTTGATATCGATCAGATCATCGCGGCTCATCCCCGGTTTGCGCGGAATACCTGCCGTGACAATCACGACATCCGCACCTTTGATATCCTTGAAATCGCCGCCGCCGAAAGCGCGGGCGTTGAATTTTTCCACCGCGCCCGATTGCGCGATATCCAGCGCCTTGCCCTTTGCGCCGTCGGCATTGACATCAACCATCACGACATCGCCCAGCTCTTTCATCCCCGCCAGCATTGCCAGCGTGCCGCCGATCTGCCCTGCGCCGACCAGCGCGATTTTACGACGTGCGATTTTTTTATGTGCCATATGCGTCTCCTTGAAAACGGGTTTCATTTTACAATGCGTCATTCTGAACGAAGTGAAGAATCTTTTAGAAACGGGTCAGAGATTCTTCCCCCGGCCTGGACGCCGGGGGAAGAATGACGTTTAAATCAGTTTTTCGGGCGGCGGCCGTGCTGCTTCTGTACGGCCGGAGCGGTTCTTTGCACCGCCGTTTTATCGCCGCGCTGCGCCATCGGCGGCACTTTGCGCTCGGCGGGGCCGCCATAGGTGCAAAGCGGGCGAATCAGCTTGTTGGTTGCGCGCTGTTCCATCACATGCGATGTCCAGCCGACGATCCGCGCCATCGCAAACATCGGCGTAAACTCTTCTTTTTTGAAGCCCATCATGTGATAAAGCGGGCCGATCGGATAATCGACATTGGGGCGGATATTTTTGTCTTTCAGCATTTTCGCCTCCAGAATTTCCGCCATTTTCACGAGTTTCTCGCCGCCCTTGATTTTGGCAACGGCGTTGAAATGCTTTTTCAGCGTCGGTACGCGGCTGTCGCCGTTTTTATAAACGGCATGGCCGAAGCCCATCACGACCTTTTTGTTTTTGAGCGCATCATCCAGCCATGTTTCGGCTTTTTCCGGCGTGCCGATTTCCTCCAGCATCGTCATCACGGCCTCGTTCGCGCCGCCGTGCAGACGGCCTTTCAGCGACCCGACCGCGCCTGTAACCGCCGAGTAAATATCCGACAAAGAGGAGGTGATCGTCCGCGCCGTAAAGGTGGAGACGTTGAAACTGTGCTCGGCATAAAGCATCATCGTCACATCAAAGGCGCGCGCAACCTCAGGCTCGGGCACTTGTCCAAAACGCATATTCAGGAAATTTTCGGAATATGAGAGATCATCACGCGGCGCAATCGGGTCTTTCCCCTCGCTAATCCGCGCATGTGCGGCAATAATCGTCGGCATTTTCGCCAGCAGGCTGACGGATTTTTTAAGCTCGCCTTCCGGCGTTTCATCCGCCCAGTCGGGATCATTTGCGCCGATATAGCTGATCGCCGTACGCAGCACATCCATCGGATGCGCGTCCTTGCGCATTTTTTTCAGGACATCGACCAGATCATCGTCAAGCTTGCGCAGGCTGCGCTCTTGCCTAACAAAGGCATCCAGCTGTTTTTGATCGGGTAGCTCGCCGTGCCACAAAAGATAGGCCACTTCCTCGAAATTACAGTTTTCCGCCAGATCCTGCACAGCATAGCCGCGATAGGTCAGCGAGCTGGTTTCCTGCGTGATCTCGGAAATTTTGCTGTCATCGACGAAGACGCCGACAAGGCCTTTAT
>SKHU01000222.1 GCA_007116755.1 Alphaproteobacteria bacterium | reverse complement strand
TGTTTCTGTTGTCGGAGAGGAGGCGGAGTCCTCCGGTTGTGATTTGCGTATCGTGCAGGCGGGCGGCAAAAATACTGAAAATAAAAACGGCCATGATCTTGAACTGGATATGCCCTTGCGTGTCGGTGCGCTGCTTGACGATGTGCGGCATGCGTTGTTGCGGCGTGAAGGGGAAGATATGCGCAGGGAATTCGAAACCGGCGCATTTGTTTTTCACCCTGCGGAAAAAAGCCTGCTGGCGAAAAAAAACGGGCAAAGCGTGCAATTGACGGAAAAAGAAACCGGCATTCTTTTGTATCTGTGCCGCCGTTCCGATGTGACGGTTTCGCGCGCCGAATTGCTGGAAAACGTCTGGAGCTATAATGCCGAAATCAATACGCGCACACTGGAAACGCATATTTACCGCCTGCGCCGCAAAATCGAGAAAATATCTTCCTCGGTTTTGATCGAAACCACGGATGCGGGATATAAAATTTTACTTTGAATGCGGGATGTCGTGTTTTTTTGTCTTATGCACTGTCAGGTTTCGAGATTCCGGCGCGTGCCGGTCGAACAGCAGGTAATTGAGTAGAAACGGCAGGGCGCGCATATTCTCCTGACTGGGCGCAACGGAA
The DNA here is from genome assembly GCA_007116755.1 of Alphaproteobacteria bacterium. Classification (GTDB taxonomy): domain Bacteria; phylum Pseudomonadota; class Alphaproteobacteria; order Micavibrionales; family CSBR16-224; genus CSBR16-224. Next base: position 8,787 of record SKHU01000222.1, on the reverse strand, counting down.
AGATTGTCTACACCCGCATCAAAAAGTTGCAGGGCGGTTTTCGGGTCAGAGGCCTGATTGCCGCAGATGTCTATTTCAATATCCGGTTTGATGCTGCGTGCGACGGAACAGACATCACGGATATGTTCAAGTACGTCCGGTGCCAGTTTTTTATACGGGTCGTAACCGTGTTTGTCTTCATAGCGTGCCCGTGCCCTTAAATCATCGCGCGGAATATCCAGAACCTGTTGCGTCAGATCATTTGTGCCGAAACTGATGAAATCGCAATGCGGAATAATCTCCGCCGCATTGCCGCAACTGTCGAGTGTTTCAATCATCACGCCGAAACTGTAGCGGTTCTCCGGCATTTCTGCTTTCGCGGCCTCTTCTGCAATCATCGTTTTAACAGTGGTGACATCCTGTTCCGTGCGTACGGCAGGCATCATAATTTGCAGCGGTTGTTGCGTGTACGGATTTGCGCTTTTGTAGGCATCAAAGACGGCTTTTGCCTGCGTGCGGTAAAGCTGCGGCCATGTTTCAAGCGCTGCTCCGCCGTGAATATCCATGCGGCCGTAACGTTCATGAAACTGTTTTTGATCCTCGCGGCTTAGCAATTCTTTCGGCGACAGATCGAACAATCTGAATTTTACCGGATAGTTCTCGTTCAACCGATACATGAAAGAGCGATAACCGGTTTTCATGGAAGATGCCAGCAGATCATAAGATTCCGCAGTGCCGTCCAGCAAAACGCGGTGCAGGGCAGCGGATTGTTCGGCGTTTCCTGCTGCAATCTGTTCGGTGCGGATCAGCCCGATTCCCTGCGCGAGCCGTAAAAACGGATTGGCCTCCGTATCGGCATTGGCTTTGATGTTGTGCAGGCGTATGTTGTGTTCTTTAAAAAATGCGCGAAAACATTCCTGTAATTGCCGCAACTCGCCCTCATATTCATAGCCGTATACGTCATCGTAGGACGGCTCCTGCCTGTCGTTTTCAAGTTCTCCACGCAGTTCTTCTATATTCTCCGGTTTAAAAACAATCCCGTTGCGACCCGCACCGAGAATAATTTCCTGCCCTTCTTTCAGAACGCTGCCGTTGATTTCCGTTTCGGCTGTGCTGAAATACGGTGCCAGATGCGATTTTGCCATTTCGTTGAATTCTCCGGCCGGCACAGCGCCCTGATCTCGCGGAATAAGGCCGAAAACGCCGGAGACTTTATTTGCCTCGCACAGCAGCGCCAGATGCGCGGCGAGATAGGGCCCGCACACAACAAGCCCGCCAAGCTTGCCGGTATCCAGCAGCGGCACGATATCGGGATCATAACTCTGCATGACCAGAACGGGTTTGTCCTTCCTGTCCTGCGGCCAGTTTTCAACGGCGTCCCGCGTGAAAACAGCCGTGCCCTTAACCGGAAAACCGGTGTTTTGATAAAAGGCCGCATCCGTTTCCACGTCACGTTTCTGCAGTTTGTAAAGTCCGGTCTGCAGAGTCTCCGTAAGCGTCATAACATAGCTGCGCCATGAATTGATGGCCTCGGCAGCACTCATTTTTCCGTCCCGCCATGCGTTGAAAACGCTGCCCTGACGGGCACGCTGGTAATCTCTGTTCAAGGCATTGTGGCGATCCTGATCGACATCCAGCGGCAGATCAAGCCCGAGCCGTTCATTCAGGGCGCGGCGCAAATTATCCGTATCGCAACCCGCAAATATTGTTTTGTCATTTTTCCCTGCCAGATATGCCTTGACGAGATGCAGCTCAGTTTCGGAGACCGCGCCGGTTTTGACTTGAGGATGCGTTGTTTCCAGATGGGCGGCCTCCCGAATGGCCATGCTTGTGCTGAGAGACAGGTAATAGATTGAAGGAGCAGGGGAGTCCGGCCTGTGTTTGGTAAACCATTCGGCGATTTCTGCCCCCAGCTTTTGCCCTGCGCCGCCGGAATCAAGAAAAAACAGATCCGGAACGGTTTTCGGGTCGCCTCTGTGTCGCGCAAGATTTTGGCTGAACTTGTCGCCGTATTCAAAAATTCGTACACCGGAGGCATTCTTTTCTTTTTTGTTGAGCGCCTTTATGATGGTTTCCATATCCCTTTGCACGCCGAGAGCGTCCTGTACCAGAATGATATCCAGCTTTTTGGGCACGGTATTTTTATCGCCGTGCCTTCTGAAGATATTTGTGATGCGTTTTAGAGTTCCGGCCATTATCCTCGCGCATGTGTCCCTTATATTGATTTTATGTCTAAAATTCTAAAGGAATATGTTTAATAAGGGGTAAAGGCAAAAAGAAATAGCCGGAACAGGTGTTCCGGCTATTCTTCTTCACTTTACAACCAACTTTTGGAGCGAGCCTATATACACGTTCAACTGAAGACTTGAATTCTTATAATTTCAGTATCTCATAAGAATATTAAGTTTTCGTAAAATTTTAACCGCTTTGTGCAAAAGCCCTTGCGTGAGAATAGTTCTTGCACTTTACCCGCTGATGTATTATACAAAAGCGGTTTCCGGTATCCGGCCGGTATGAAAACGGGATTTACTGAAATCTTCCGTATTTTTGCGGTGTGAGTTAAAAAGCACAGGATAAAAAACAAATTAAAGGAATGGTAAGGATAGAGCGATGGCTGTACCTAAGAAGAAAACCTCGAAATCAAAGCGCAACATGCGGCGTTCTCACCACGCTCTGAAGTCTCCGGTTTACGCCGAAGACAAAGAGACAGGCGAATTTGTCCGCCCGCATCATGTATGCCTGAAAACAGGTATGTATAAGGGGCGTCAGGTTATCGAGCCCTCAGAATCATAAAAACGCAAGATTGAACGATCAATGCGCATGACGGACAGCACAGAAGACAGGTTCTCTGTGCTGTTTTTGACGTGAGACACGGGAGGCGGCGGCTTGCAGGAAAAATTTGTAATGGCTCTGGATGCCATGGGCGGTGATGAAGCGCCGGACAGCGTAATTGATGGCGCGGCGCTGGCGCTGAACGATTATCCGGAATTGCGTTATATTTTTACCGGCGCGGAAGAGTTGATCAAGCCGCTGCTCGACAAATATCCGAAACTTCTGAAAGTTTCCGAAATTCTCCATACAGATGAAAAAGTTCTGTCCGACGACAAGCCTTCAGCGGCGTTGCGCCAGCGCAAGAACTCCAGCATGAATCTGGCTGTTCAGGCCGTTGCCGGCGGAGACGCCTCCTGCGTGGTGTCTGCCGGAAATACCGGCGCTTTAATGCTGATGGCGCTGTTTGGCTTGAAGCCTTTGCCGAATGTTTCCCGTCCGGCGATTGCCTCTTATTATCCGACGATGCAAAAGGGACGCAAAACCGTTCTTCTCGATCTGGGGGCGAATGTCTATTGCACACCGCAAAACCTGACGGAATTTGCCGTTCTGGGCGGTATTTTTGCGCAGGTGGTGCTGAAAGTGGAGAATCCGAAAATCGCGCTTTTGAATGTCGGCTCCGAAGAAATGAAGGGCAGTGAAGAGGTGCGCGATGCGGCGCATATACTGGCGGAGATGACGCTGCCCGGTGAGTTTACCGGCTTTGTCGAAGGGGATGACATTATGAAAGGCGTTGTCGATGTTGTGGTAACGGACGGCTTTACGGGGAATGTGACGCTGAAGGCTTCGGAAGGCACAGCGCGGCTGGTAGCACATATGATGAAAGAGGCGTTTTCGCATTCGATGCTCGGATGGCTTGGCTATCCGTTTATGATTCCCGCTTTGCGCAAGCTGAAACACAGCATGGATCCGCGCCGCTATAACGGCGGTGTTTTCATGGGGCTGCGCGGATTGTGCGTAAAAAGTCACGGCGGCATGGATGCGGTCGGTTTTTCCAATGCGGTCTGCGTCGGCGCCAAAATGATTCGCGGCAACCTCAACGAACGTCTGGCCGAAGCGCTGGAGAAAAATACGCTTTCGGAAGACATCGAACATATGGCATAGTGGCCTAAAAAACAGAGCATCGTAAAAATTCAATGACCACCTCCATACGCGCACATATTACCGGAACAGGGGCGTATCTGCCTGAAAAAATCGTCACCAATGACGATCTGGCCAAAACCGTCGAGACATCGGATGAATGGATCCGTCAGCGTACGGGGATTCGCGCCCGCCATGTGGCGGGGAAGGGGGAGACAACCTCGGAAATGGCGACACGTGCCGCGCTTGAGGCTTTGGAACAAGCCGGCGTGTCCGGGGCGGAGATTGATGCGATTGTTCTGGCAACGACCACGCCCGACCAGACTTTTCCGGCAACGGCTGTGACGGTGCAGGACAGAATCGGTATGGGGGATCGCGGTTTTGCCTTCGATGTGCAGGCGGTCTGTTCGGGTTTTGTTTATGCGCTGGCGGTGGCTGATAATTTTATCCGCACAGGGCAGGTGCGGCGCGCCCTTGTCATCGGCGCGGATCATTTTACATCCTTGCTGGACTGGAACGACCGCACGACCTGCGTTCTGTTCGGTGACGGTGCGGCCGCCGTTGTGCTGGAGGCGCGGGAAAACAGTGACGGCGGCATTTTATCAACGCATTTGCATTCGCAAGGCGCATATCGCGATCTGCTTTATGTGGACGGCGGCCCGTCCAGTACGGGCACGACCGGACATGTCCGTATGAACGGTCAGGAAGTGTTCCGCCATGCCGTCACAAGGATGAGCGAGGCGGTCAATGAGGCTCTGCAGAAAAACGGGCTGGAGGCTGCGGATATCGACTGGCTGATTCCGCATCAGGCTAATCGCCGCATTATTGAAAGCACCGCAAAAAAACTGAAGATGCCGATTGAGAAAGTCATTCTAACTGTTGAAAAACACGGCAATACTTCAGCTGCCTCTATTCCGCTGGCACTTTATGAGGCCGTTCGAGATGGACGAATACAAAAAAATGATTTACTGTTAATGGAGGCGATGGGCGGCGGCCTGACATGGGGATCGGCTCTTGTCCGGTGGTGACAGCCGGATAGCGGAAATTTAGCGTAAGCCGCCGTTTTTAATGCTTTGTTATTGACTGTTTTTGCGGCTTTGGTTAGCCTGTGACAGTTTTGATTAAGAAGAGAAATTTCAACCACGTCATCAAGGGGAGTGGAGCGTCACATGAGTACAGATGTCAACACCGTCACACGCGCAGATTTAAGTCAGGCTGTCTATGAAGAAGTCGGGCTGTCACGGAACGAATCGGCCGAACTGGTCGAGATGGTTTTAGAAGAAATCTGTCAGGCGCTTGAGCGCGGCGAGGTCGTGAAAATATCTTCTTTCGGCACGTTCAGTGTTCGCCAGAAAGGGCAGCGGATCGGCCGTAATCCCAAGACGGGCGAGGAGGTGCCGATTCTGCCGCGGCGCGTTCTCAGTTTCCGCGCCAGCAATACGCTGAAGGAGCGTGTTGATAGCGGCGAAAACTAAGGTGTATAATATAATATATAAAGAATATTAAGGTGTTTGGGATATTATATTACGAAGATAGATGAGAGACGCGAAGGAGAGTATTGAATGCGGCAGAATACACGGCACGGCGAATGGGAAGACGGCAACAAGACAGGCGAATCGGAACAGGGCGGGGAGGTTCAGGTTTCCCGCAAGGCGCGACGCGGCAAAAAAGCCTCCAATGCGTTTCGCACGATCAGCGAAGTGGCTTCTCTGCTCGGGGTAGAACAGCATGTTCTGCGTTTTTGGGAGAGCAAATTTTCACAGGTTAAACCGATGAAGCGCGGCGGCGGACGGCGTTATTACCGCCCTGAAGATGTCGAGCTTTTGCAGCGTATCCATCATCTTCTCTATGAAGAAGGTTATACGATTCGCGGCGTGCAGAAACTGTTGAAATCCACGCGCGGTAGTGTTGCCGTGCTGGACAAAAAAGTTGAGGAAGTGCAATCCGCTGAAGTCGAAGAGCTGAAAGAAACGGTTGCCGCTGTTGCGGAGGCGGATTCCGGTGCGGGAACGTTATCACCGTCACAAAACGCCGGAAAATCCGCTCTTTCCGGCAAACGCAAGGAAATTCTGCGGGCGATGCTGGAGGATTTGAAGGAAATGCGCCGACTGATTGAGGTCTGAGCGCTTTTGCGGCGGAGTGTTACGGCATATATTCTGTTGCTTTTCACGGATGCCTCCTGTACAACTGATTTTCTAAAAAAACATTCAAGAAACGGACCGTAGCGCAGCCCGGTAGCGCGTTCGTCTGGGGGACGAAAGGTCGTGGGTTCGAATCCCGCCGGTCCGACCATCTGCTGAACAGTTCTGTTCGCTTTGTAGAAACAGCAACATGCTTTATGCTTGTTTTATGCTTTATATCAAAGGGTGAGGTTTAATGATGAATTTTCCGCTTTTGCAAAACGGTCGCCTGAAACCTGTCATCACGGTGTTGACGGATTATCCGCGCGATGATCTGGCCAGTGACGAGGTGCGGCAGGCTCTGATTTCCGCTTGTGCGGAGGAGAAGCTGGACTGTTTTGCGCTGGATGTCGGCGCTATTCCGGGAATGGATACGGTGGTAGCGGGTTTCAAGGCAGCGCAGCTTTCCCTGAATTCGCATATGGGCTACGGTCATGTTTTTCTTGTCAATTGTGCACCGCGTAAAAATATCATCAGTGCGCGCAGCAAGGGGGAAAGTGTCGTCATCGGCATTCTTGAAAACGGCGTGACGGTGCTGGCGGTGGATTCGGGTTATATGCTGGCACCGTTTGCAGAGATGGTGGCCGAAGGGCGCGCCGTGTTTTTTGAAAGCCGGGTTCCGAATGAAGGCTCGCAATTCCGCTCCCGCGATTATTTTCCGGCGGCAGCCGCGCAAATGGCGGCATTTCTGCGCGACCGCATGGCCGAATCTCCGGAAGATGTGACGGCCGCTTTGCAATCGGGTGATCTGTCCGCAGTTCTGGACGGATTTTCTCTGTTGGGGGCACCGCTGGGCGGGAGCAGAGTTTTGCCGCTGCCGCAGGGCGCTGTCTGGTATATTGATAATTTCGGTAATATCAAACTGAATCTGCTGCATGAAACCCTGCTGGAGCTTTACAAGCCGGAAACACATATCGTGCTGGCGGTCGGCGACAATCTGGCCGAGGCCGTGATCGGCACGGTCGGTTTCAGTCAGGGAGAGGGAATACTGGCGCTGACCCGCGGCTCATCCGGCTGGAAAGACGGAAAAGGCCGCGATCTGCGCTTTACGGAAGTTTTCCTGCGCGGCGGCAGTGCTGCGGGCATTTTGCATGATGCGCGGCCGGGCGAGCAGATTTTTGCGTTGTCCAAGGATGATTTACGGCAAGCGCAGCAGCAGTTGCGCGATTCCGGCGTGCAATATATCGGCGCGCATAATCTTTATATGATGTCCGAAGCGCGGCTGCTCCAGATGTTTGCGCATTTCGGGCTGATCAGGGACGGCTTTGACAGCCGTCCGCTGCAGAAAAAACTGGCGGAAGGCAATCTGGCCGCATTCCTGATCGGCCGTGTTTCCGGACAGGATGCTGCATAGGAAGGCCATAGATGACGGAGGCGATAACTGTTTATATCACAACGGAAAACCTTGAAGAGGCGCGGCGTATTGCCGAGGCCGTCGTGCGGGATCGTCTGGCCGCCTGCGCCAATATTCTCGGAGAGATCACCTCTTTTTATCACTGGAATGATGCGGTTGAAAACAGCACGGAAACCGCTGTAATCTTCAAGACCCGCAAGGCGCTTTTCGGGGCGCTGGAGCAGCGTATCCGGGAGTTGCACAGCTATGACTGCCCCTGTATTGTCGCGTGGGAAATCGCGGACGGCCACACACCTTACCTCGATTGGCTGGCGGCGGAAACAAAACCTTAAAAAATATCCTTTGTTTTCAGCCTGCTTACGTGCGTGGTATTATAATACCCTATTTATAACTTTCTCTTTTTTCTTGATTTTTGCGCTTGACAGTTTTTGGAAAAACGGGCATAAACAGCGCTGATCCGATCATTTTTATTTTAAAGACAAAAAAGCAAACGGAGTAAAAAAGAAATGAAAACCTATTCAATGAAACCGTCCGAGGTTGAAAAGAAGTGGTGGGTTGTCGATGCCGAAGGCGTTGTGCTGGGTCGTCTGGCCAGCCAGATCGCTCTGCGTCTGCGCGGCAAGCACAAGCCGGGCTTCACCCCGCATGTTGATTGCGGCGACAACATCATCGTTATCAACGCCGATAAAATCCGTCTGACAGGCCGCAAGCGCCAGTTTGACACGGAATACTGGCATACGGGATATCCGGGCGGAATCAAAAGCCGCACCAAAGGCCAGATTCTTGATGGCGATCATCCCGAGCGTGTTGTATTCGAAGCCGTTCGCCGCATGATGCCGCGTGGACCTTTGGGGCGCCGCCAGATGACATCCTTGCGTGTTTTCGCAGGTGCCGAGCACGGTCATGAAGCACAGAAGCCGGAAGTCTGGGATATCGCCGGACAAAATCCGAAGAACAAACGCTAAAGAGGTTTGGACAAGATGACAGAAGAGAAAAAAACATTAGCCGATTTGAAAGATGCCGTGGCTGAAACCGAAAAAGTCGTGGTGAAAGAGGAAAAAGGCAAGGCCGAAGAGACCAAAACCGAAGTGGTCAAAGCCGAGCCGGTTATTGACAAATACGGCCGTTCTTACGGCACAGGCCGCCGCAAGGATGCCGTCGCCCGCGTCTGGGTCAAGCCCGGCAGCGGCAAAGTGACGGTGAACGGTCGCGATCAGGAAATCTATTTCGCACGCGCAACACAGCGCCTGATCCTGAACCAGCCTTTCGGCGTGATTGGCAATACCGGAAAGTTTGATGTGATCTGCACGGTCAAGGGCGGCGGTTTGTCCGGTCAGGCCGGTGCTGTGCGCCACGGTATTTCCC
>SKHU01000200.1 GCA_007116755.1 Alphaproteobacteria bacterium | reverse complement strand
CGCACGGTTTCGGCGGGATCGTCAAAACCCGTATCCACATCGACCAAAAGCGGCAAGGACGTGCCGCTGTCGCGGATACGCTCCACCGCCTCGACGATATGTTTCAGCTCCAGCCGGCCGATATCCGCCCAACCGCGCGAGGCGGCCACCTGACTGCCGGAAAGATACAGCGCTTTAAATCCGGCTTTCTCCGCCTCCAGCGCATCGCTGCCGTCGGCGACGCCGATCATATGCAGCGGGCGTTCGGCCCGCATGGCTATGCGCAGTTTTTGTCCAGCCGTTTTATCCATTTTTTTTTCTCCGTTTTTTTACTTCATCCGTTTTTAGCGGTCGGACATATAAATATCGTCATATTGAAACCACATCACGCCCATCATCGCTGTGACGACGACCATGACCAGCACAATCGATACAATCATATCCAGACGCGTAATGCGCGTCACCTCTTTGGACATTTTAAAATGCCCTTTCGCATCAACATCCAGAAAAAATTTCCGCCTGAGCCGAATCAGATCAACCGTCGTAAAAAACACAAACACTGTTGCCGCCGACAAAATAATGGCAAATGCGTCCCCGACGAAATAAGGCGGGCGGTACACGGTCAGCGTCAGAATGCTAAGAAAACCGATCAAAAGCAGCACCAGCATCTCTCCGAAATTTGCGCCCTGCAGCCGCGACAGCACCAGCGCGTCCAGCTTATCGGTAATTGCCAGCATCCATTTATGTTTGGCATTGCGGATTTTCTGATAGTGCCGATCCACCTCTTCAAGATCGTTTGTTCTGATAATGGACGTGACCTGACGGATCAGATCGACTTTTTTCTTTACTTCGCGCGGGCCGTTTTGTTCAACGTGGCGGGTGATCTCCACGACGATATCTTCTTCGAACCGGTCGCGGCGGATCAGCCGTTCCATCAAGAATGCGACGATAATCGCATAGAAAAACAGCGGTACGGAGACAACCTCGTAGTAATCCTCAACATCCAGCCCGTCCGTGAAAAAGCAGTAAACACTGATCAAAAGCAGCGCAATCAACGTTGCCGGATAAGAGATGCGGTCGTCCGGCCGCGCGGAAATCAGAAGATTGGCCACAGTGATCATCGCCGCGCCCAGTACGATTTCGCCTGTAATCTCGGCCATGCCGAACAACCACAACCAGAACAGCGTTAAAATCGGCAGGATAAACCACAGCACCATCAAATCCGTTTTTGCCCGCGCCCGTGCCAGCACAAAGCTGAGCCGTCCCAGCACAACAATCACAAGACTGAAAAACAGCATGCCGCCGACAGCCTCAGGCGTATAGGTGCTGGCGGCATCGGCCATAAAATGCGGACTGGCAAGCCAGCCGAGCCCTGCGAACATCACGCAGAAAAACCCGTAATTGATATCCACAACGAAGATCGACAAAAACGGATGATCCTTGATCTGCATTTTGGAGACCAGCCCGTTATTGATCACGCCCGACAGCGCATTCAGCAACCCCGAAATCAGCGGCAGCAGCAGAATGCCCCAGCGTTTGAACGGGTCGTCTTCCGCCGCAAAAAACTCCGCCCGCGTTTCCGGCATCAGCAGCAGGAACACGCCGCCGACGGCGACAAGGGAGTAAACAACCTCGCGCGGCGTCACGCGGCTCCAGTCTTTGGAGACCAGCGCCGGCGCAAGATACAGCGCAATGATCGGCCAGAAATCATACACGCTGATCGCGGCCGCCACCGACAGGTAAAAGAAAGAGGTAAACAAAAGCCCCATCGCCGCAACGCGGCAGAAACCGGAGGTGCCGAAAATCATCGCCTCGCGCGCAGACAGATCGCGCAGCCTTTTGTGCTTGACGGCGTTTTTCGACAAAATCACTTTCAGAATGATAAAAGACAGGGTAAAGCAGATCAGCTCCGTCCAGAAGATAAACTCCCACAGATTGATGCTCTGGATGCAGAAATTGATAACCGGCGTCCAGAGCGAAAACAGAAAAATGGCAATCAGCATAAACATGACAGGCATGGGAGACCCCCGCGGGAGAGACGTGTCGCTCGTTTCATGCTACGCCACATCCGCGCACAAGTCCATATCACTTGTTGTTCCGGTTTTACGTTTGCCATTATCGGCGAAAAAACCTTTTTTGTCACGGCTGTTAAATCACGGTTAGCCTTTTCTTAAAAAAATAAAACGATAATATAGATAATATAAAAAGGCGGGTTGTTATCAAAGGTATCACGCATGGTTTCCGAAGATATTAAAAACAAGGCAAGAGACGGCGATACGCAGGCATTACTGGAATGGACGCGTAGACGCGTGAAGAACGACCAGACGCAAGAAATGATTGACGATGCCGCAGACGGCAACGGCAAGGCCTGTTTCAAACTTTGGGAGGCACTGTTTTCCAACAAGGTTTCGCTGTTCGATACTGATAATGAACTGGCGCTGCTGTGGCTGGAACGCGGAACGGATGCCCGTGAACCCTGTGCATGGCTTGCGCAGGCCGATCTTTGCTATTTACAGGAAAAGCCGGAAGATGCTGCCGAATGGTACAAAAAAACATGGACGGAGCTCCGCGACGAGCGCGCCGGAATCCGCTATGCCTGTCTTTTGATCTGGGGTATGGGGGTTAAAAAAAACGTCAAAAAAGGCGTGGGCATATTGCAGGACATTGCCGTTGAAAAATCCGTACCCGCAGCCGAATACTTCGCGCGCTTTGCCGAAGATATTCTGGTGACGGGGCATGTTTCCTATTTGATACTGTCTATGGATATGGCCTTGTATATCCGGAAACGCTGCGATCCTGTGCGGAACATTGAAAACGCCATATGGTACCCCGTGACGGAGATCGAGGAAATCCTGACCGGTGCGCGCGATTCCGAAAAACATCTGGCCTTATCGCAGGAAAGTCAGGCACTGATCGCGGGCTACAGACGCGATCCCGAATTTTCTAAAAAGCATAAAAATATTTTGCGCGCTGCGCGCAAAGGCGATTTTGATGCGCTTGTGAAATGGACGCAACAGACGGAGGAATATGAAAGACGGCCATTGCTGATCGAACATCTGATGCGCCGCCTGAAAAAACAGTTCGACGACAGGGAAAACAACCCTGAATCGTTCGCGCTGGACACGTTTCTGATCTATGAAACCGGACGCGCCTGTTTTTTCGGCAGTCCCCGCGCCGAGGCGGTCGAGCTGTTTGAATTGTTTTTGCGCCTGTACCGCCGCGAAACCCTGAATAAAGCCGGGGATGAAAGTGACGCGCCGCCTTCGGTTGATTCCAGCATCTGGGTTTTGCAAAACCGCACAAAAAAAACCGATATCTACAAGGAAAACCCCGAAAGAATCGAGGCGTTTTTCCAGCGCATGACAGTTTCGAGCCGCACGAGAAGGGCGACAGCTTTCTACGACACCGGACGTTTTCTGCTGCCCGCGGATAAACATTCCGGCCTTGCCAAAGCGTGGTTTGAGAGGGCACATGATTACGGGCATAAAACGGCGATAACCTACCTTCTCGACCTTGCCTTGATCCGTGACGAATATGATTATGCCTTTTATCACTGCCGCAATGCGGTAAAAAGCGGCCGTCACAATAATCTGCAGTGGAAATACGGGCTGATGGTTTATCTGGGTCTGGGCACCAAAAAAGATACGCAAAAAGGCATGAATTATATCCGCGCCGCATCCGAAGACGAGACGTGCGAGAACCATAATGAAGCACGCATTATGCTGGAAACAAAAACAATCCATGCCGGTTTTGCCACACGGATTTTGACACCGGAGCAATTCGCCCATTGCCGAAACATTGCAATTGAAGAGAAAAACAAAAAATATCCCAGCCTGTTCTGGCGGCGCCTCGGTCGCCACGAACGTCCAAAATCTTCCAAACAGAAGGACGAAATGCGCTTCCCGCTCTCGCTGATCGAACAGATGCTCGCCCCGCTGCAGATGCCGTCATGGATTCCGATGACGGCAGTTGAAAACGCACGTGAAAACACGGCTAAAAATACGTCGGAAAACACGACCGCCGCACCGGAACAGAGCGGGACGACAGAGGCTGGCGGACGGAAAACACAGCCCTCTCAAAAAACGCAGGAAAATGCGGAAAACAAGATGGACTGGACGGATATTGTCGGTTACAACGCCGATACCGGTGCCGACAATACCGAAACATCTTTTTCCCCGATGCAGCAGCTTGACCGTCTGATCGGCCTTGCAAAAGTCAAGGAAACCGTCAAATCCGTACTGGCGAAAACCGAATTTTCCCGCCAGCGCAAGGCCGCAGGGCTGCCGCTGGCGAATTTCAACCTGCATCTTGTTTTTTCCGGAAATCCTGGCACGGGGAAAACCACAGTCGCCCGTATATTGGGGCAGATTCTAAAAGAGGCCGGCTATCTTAAAAAAGGCCATGTTGTAGAAGTCTCGCGCGAAGACTTGATCGGTGAATATGCCGGACAGACCGCCAAAATGGTGGCTGCAAAAATCAACGAGGCGCAAGGCGGTATTTTGTTCATCGATGAAGCCTACAGCCTTGCCGGCTATCAAAACGTCACCGGCGCATACGCCGCCAGCATGGGGCGGGAACAGGAGGCCATTGAAACGCTGTTGCAGTACATGGAAAACAAGCGCGGAGAGTTTATCGTCATCGCCGCCGGATACACGAAGGAAATGGAAAATTTTCTTTCCTTCAACCCGGGGTTGCGTTCGCGCTTTGCCGAAACCGTCACTTTCCCCGATTTTTCCTCTGGCGAATTGCTTGAGATTTTCCTGAAAATGGCCGAAGACCACCACTACAAACTGACGGAAGAGGCGCAGGAGCATCTCGGTGCAATCATGCGCGCCGCCCCCTCCTATCACGGGTCAAATTTTTCCAATGCGCGTTTCGTGCGCAACCTGTTCGAGACCACGCTGCGCCAGCTGGCCATGCGTGTCACCGATAATGCCGGAAAAATCGGCCGCAATCTGACATTGCAGGAAATGACCACAATTGAAAAAGACGATCTAACGCCGCCTGCAGATATGAATCTGTCCGCAGCAAGTCGGTACGGGATAACGGCGGAAGAACAGCTTGAAGAGTTGATCGGTATGGACGGCATCAAGGAAAATCTGCGCGCCATCGGCCACAAAATCTCCTATCTCCGGAAAAGAAAGGAAACCGGCGCCGCCGCACAGGCGTTCAACCTGCATTTCATATTCCGCGGCAATCCGGGGACGGGAAAAACCACGGTCGCCCGTATTCTGGGCGATATTCTGCGCGAAAACGGCTATCTGGAAAAAGGCCATGTCGTTGAAGTCAGCGCCAAGGATCTGATCGGCGAATTTATCGGCCAGACCGCACCGCAAACCTCCGCAAAAATCAACGAGGCGATGGGCGGCATATTGTTTATCGACGAGGCCTATTCGCTCATCGGTCATAAAACCAAAAGCGGCAGCGATTTCAGCGAAGAGGCAATTTCAACGCTTTTGCAGGAAATGGAAAACAAGCGCGGAAAATTTGTCGTGGTCGCCGCCGGATACTCCGAGGAAATGGGGCATTTTGTCGAATATAATCCGGGACTGCGCTCACGCTTTACCGAATTCATTACTTTTCCCGATTTCTCCCCGCGCGAATTGCATCAGATATTCCTGAAAATGGCGGTCGACAACCATTACACACTGTCGGAGGAAGCGGAACAGCACGCCCGCAAAATCTTCGCCGATGTCAAATACCTGTATGAAAAGGATTTCCCGAACGGGCGTTTTGTACGCAACCTGTTTGAAAACACGCTGCGCTATCTGGCGGTACGGGTGATGACGGAGCTCAGCTTTGACGAAGACGAAAGCGGTCTGGCCGAACCCTCCGACAGGATGACGCGTATTGAAAAATCCGATATCGAGCAGGGCTTCACCAAAACAACCGATGCGCTGTGGGATGATAAAGAACCGGTCGGTTTTATCGCCGCTTAGACGCCTAGAGCAAACCTCATATGTCATTCTGAGCCGAAGGCGAAGAATCTCCCGATAAGCAAGCGGGATCTTTCGCTTCGCTCAAGATGACAGAATGGGTAACTCTAGATGCTCCGGCCGAACGGCCTGTTTTTCGGAACGGGACGTTTTGTGACCGCATTGACTGCGCCGCGCACAGGGGCGGTGATCGCACGGCCAGCCGCCTGAATATCGGCAATCGTCACGGCACAGCCTGCCGCCTTAACCGGATGTTTTTCACGATACACCGCGCCGGTATCCAGATTAAAGCAATTGCCCAACCTCAAAGCGCGGGTTTCCGATACCGTATGGCCGCTGAAAATACGCCCGATTCCCGCAACAGGCGTTTTGTCGCCCTGTTCTGCACGGCGGCGACCCCACAACGCCGTGTTCACGGTTTCTTTGTCCTGCGTCCGCAATTTGCGTTTGAATTCCTGCCAGTCCATATTTTCCGGCACTTCCGCATGGACGAAACCGACCGTGCCGCGATCTGTTTCCACCTCCATTGCCAGCGGCAGTTTTTTGAAGGCGCGCACCAGATTTTTGCGGAATTCCGGCGTTTCTTTCAACAGCCATCCCGCGCCGTTATGTTTGACATTAAATGCGGCTTTGGCGCGGTTGAGCCGTCCGGTTTTTTCATTACACATTTTCAAAAGGATATCTTCGTGATTGCCGCGCACCGCATAAAACCACGGTTTTTCGAGATATTCCAGACAGCGCGGCGAGGATTTGCCGCGATCAATCAGATCGCCGACGGAAATCAGCCTGTCTTTTGCGGGGTCAAAATCAACAGCATCCAGCGCCTTGTCCAAAAGATCGAACGCGCCGTGAATATCACCAACGACAAAATCGCGGCCTTTGGTGTTTTTCGGCAATGTGACAACAGGAGACATATCCGCTGCTATTTACCAGCCGTAATAGCTGGAACGCGGCGGCGTATAACCTGTCACGATACGGTCACCGGTAATCGTCCGCGCCACGGTGAAATCATAGCGGCTGCCCTGACGGACGTTTTTCCACAGATCCTCGGCCTGGCTGCGCGACAATCCGCCCAGTGCCGGACGCACCTCATAGCGGCGACCGTCGATTTCCAGCATATGGCGGGTGTTTTCCTTGATCTGGCGGTTGACAACACGGTGCTCGTCAACCAGATGCGGTTCGCGCCCGACCACCTCGTTATTGCGGGTGACATCGCGCATTTCCTCCAGACGGAAAATTTCTTTTGTCGTGTTTGATTGTGTTTCGGTCACAACTTCCTTTTGTGCAATGCGCGCCCAGTTCATTTCCTGCTCGGTCATCTGGATCGCGCCGTAAGGCAGAGCGACCGCCATAAACAGACCGGCGAGCCCGATTTTCGTCACTTTCTGGCGCGTGGTTTTCAGACTGAATGTGTTTTTGAGTCCGTTCACCGCCTTATCGCGCAATTCGGAGATTTTCTCCTCCATATCCTTTTCGCGCTTGACCTCGTCATACGATCTGGGTTTTTTCTCACTCATGGCGCTGTCCTCTTCTCTGTAGCATTCCTGATAAAATCAATAAAAATTATTCCGCATTACGGAGCAGGCGGCGCGGGATTGCGCGGCTGCGGCTGTTGCGGCGGCTGAACCGGCTCTGTCTGCTGTTGCGGGTTGCGCAATTCCTCCAGCTGGCGTTGCAGCTGCATGATTTCCAGCTGGCGCTGCAATTCCTCCAGCGACATCTCGCGCGTCTCCGGCTGGTTGCCGACAGGCCCCGGGGCAGCCGGCGTACCGGCCTGTTGCGGCGGTCGCGCCTGATCGCGGAATTCCGGCGCAAGTTCCAGACCCTGTTCGCGGGCTTCACGGATTTCCATCCAGTTATTCGGCAGGCGTTCGACCGACAGAATATTTTTCGGTCCGCGGAAATTGAAACCTTTCACCACCGCCTCATACCATGCGCCGGGGCGGATATTGGCATCGATGGTTTCCACCTCGTTCATGCCTTTCAAATTAACCGTTGAAGGATTATTGGCAAATACGCCCTGCGGTGTGCGGATAATGCGGCTGAGCACTTCCGTATCACAGGCGGATTTATTGACCGCAGTTTCCGGATCGCGCCATGCGTGATGGCGTTCCGTTGTCACCTCATGGCAGGATTCGCGCACCAGCGTGCGTTTGCTGTCGATGGATTCGACGTAAAACTGTACGGTCTGTTCAGTATTGTCGTAAAGATGTTTTGCGCCAAGCACACCGCCAACACCGCCTGCGCCGACGGCCAGTACCGTGCCGCCGATAATCGCCTTGCGCTTCATGGCTTTGAAATTAAAACGCTCGGACAGGCGCAGATTGGGTTTAAGACGGCTGAAATCCGGCTTCATGCGGCTCAGAAAAGATTTTCCCTTTTCTTTCGGTGCTTTTTCCGGTTGTTCCGGCTGCTTGTTGTCATCTTCGGCCATATCGTCACCTCAAATCTGAAAATTTTTTAACATGAAAAGCGAAAACCGTATTTATAAAAAACGGTTCGTTTTTCCCGTATACCCTCCTGCCGCGCTTATTCGTCGCGCCCGCCGTCGATTTTCAAGATGTCCCTATTCCGTGAGACTGAATTTACAAAAATCATTAACACGCTACAAGAAAAAATATAAAATTGAAAGACCCGATACGGCAATATTTGACTTTTCTTCCTCATATGGTAAAAAAGTCGGGAAAAAGCGCATTATTTCGTATTATTAAAGGATATTTCCCGCCATGCTGATCGACAGCCATTGCCATCTCGACTTTCCCGATTTTGAAGAAGACGGGCTGGAGGAAATTGTCGCCCGCGCCGGTGCGGCGGGTGTCGCACAGATGGTCACGATCTGCACCCGCATCGAAAAATACCCGCAAATCCGCGCCATTGCCGAAAATTTCGACAATATTTTCTGCACTGTCGGCACACATCCGCACAATGCGGGCGAGGCGGCTGAAGAGCCCTACGGCACGGCGGAGATTGTCAAACTGGCCGAATCCCACGACAAAACCGTCGGCATCGGCGAGGCGGGGCTGGATTATTATTACGACCATGCGCCGCGCGACCGGCAGAAACAGGTGTTTCGCAACCATCTGCGCGCCGCTGCGGAAACCGGCCTGCCCGTCATCGTCCATACGCGCGATGCGGATACCGACACCGCCGCAATGCTGAAAGAGGAACATGACGGCGGCAGGCTGACAGGGGTGATGCATTGTTTCAGCTCCGGCGCGGATCTGGCGCGCGCGGCGCTTGATCTCGGCTTTTATATTTCGCTGTCGGGCATTGTCACCTTCAAAAACGCCGAAGATTTGCGGGATATTGTGCGTTTTGTGCCGCTTGACCGCATATTGGTGGAAACCGATGCGCCCTATCTTGCCCCCGTTCCCAAACGCGGCAAGCGCAACGAACCGGCCTTTGTCGTGCATACGGCACAAAAAATCGCGGAAATCAAAGACGTTCCCGCAGAAGACATCGCCGCCGTCACAACCGAAAATTTTTACCGGCTTTTCAAAAAAGTGCAAAAGCTTTAAATTGGCGGCACGGAAAGGAAAATAACAGACATGAAAGTCACGGTTTTAGG
>SKHU01000005.1 GCA_007116755.1 Alphaproteobacteria bacterium | reverse complement strand
TGAAGGCATCGGGCATGCGGTTTTTAAACCATGTCATCTGCCGCTTGGCATAGTTGCGGGTTTTCTGCTGCGCCTGTGACACAGCATCTTCCCGCGAGAGTTTTCCGTCAAGAAAAAGCCGCAGCTCGTTAAAACCAAGTGCGCGGGTCAGCGGCGCATCTTCGGGAACATCTCCGCTTTCGATCGCGGCGGCAAGATCGCGCACCTCTTCCAAAGCGCCCGCCTCCAGCATTTTTTCAAAACGCGCATTACAGCGCGCATACAGCACATCGCGCGGCGGCAGCAGCAGGATGGTGAGAACATCCAGACCCGCCCGCGCCTTCAAACCGCCTTCCCGCGGCAGATCCTGCCATACGGCAAGGCTTTTGCCCGTTGCCTCCAGCACTTCAAAGGCGCGCATCAGCCGCTGCGGATTGTTCATATCGATGCGTCCGGCAATATCGGGATCACGCGCCGCCAGCGCCGCCGCGAAATCCTGCAAACCTTTTTGCGCGAAGATATCCCGCGTTTTTGCACGGATGTCACCCGGCACATCGGGAACGGGGCTGAGACCGTCGGCGAGGGCTTCAATATAAAACCCCGTGCCGCCGGCCAGTATCGGCGTTTTTCCCGCATCCAGCGCCGCCTGAATTTCCTCAAGCGCCAGCGCCGCCCAGCGCGCCGCCGTGCAGCTTTCCGCCGGCAGCAATAGACCGTAAAGCCGGTGCGGCGCATGTGATTTTTCTTCTTCGGAAGGTTGCGCCGTTAAGCACGGCAGGCCGTCGTAAATCTGCACGGAATCGGCGTTGATGACAATACCGTCCCGCCGCTTGGCCAAAGCCAGCGCCAGCGCGGATTTGCCGCCGGCTGTCGGGCCGGCGACAATATAAACCGCTTTTTTTTCCGAAGACATTTTTGTTTTATTCCGTATCTGCCTCACGCAGCCGCACGGCGACAAAGCGCAGATCGCCCCCGCGGGAAATCAGCAGCAGCACCGATCGGTTGCCGCTTTTCAGTGCTTCTTCCACTATTTTTTCCAGCGTGGCAACACTCTCCACCGATTTCTGGCCGGCTTCGGTGATGACATCCCCTGTTGCGATGGCGCGTCCTGCGGCCGGTCCCGACGGATCGACCGTTGTGATCACCAGACCTTTCAGATTGCGGTCAAGTTTGAAACGCTGCCGCAGCTCCTGTGTCAGCGGCGCCACCGTCAGGCCGAGCGCATCGATTTTTGTCTCCTCCGCTGCGGCGGTTTTCGGATCGTCCTGTGTACCCGATGTCAGCAAGCCTTTTTCTTCGGCTTCCTCAAGCTGGCCGAGCGTGACTTTAATGCGGATTTCCCGCCCCTGACGAAACACCGTCATATCGACCT
The DNA here is from genome assembly GCA_007116755.1 of Alphaproteobacteria bacterium. Taxonomy (GTDB): domain Bacteria; phylum Pseudomonadota; class Alphaproteobacteria; order Micavibrionales; family CSBR16-224; genus CSBR16-224. Next base: position 8,146 of record SKHU01000005.1, on the reverse strand, counting down.
CGCGATCAACTTCACTTTCCGCCACCATGCGCGGCAAATGGCGCATTTCCACAACTTTGCGGCCGTCAAAGCGCAGGATTACATCCCCCGCCTGCAATCCGGCCTTTTCCGCCGGAGAGCCTTTTGTGACGCTGGAGACCAGCGCACCGCTTTTTTCCTTCAACCCAAGGGATTCGGCAATATCCTCGGTCACTTCCTGAATGCGCACACCCAGCCAGCCGCGGCGCGTTTGTCCGAATTCGATCAACTGCCGGACAACATTCTGCGCCAGCGTAGAAGGCACAGCAAAACCGATACCGACACTGCCGCCTGTCGGCGAGAAAATCGCAGTATTCACACCGATCACCTCGCCTTTCAGATTGAACATCGGCCCGCCGGAATTGCCGCGGTTGATCGCCGCATCAGTCTGGATAAAGTCGTCATAGGGACCGGCATTGATATCACGGCGGTTGGCGGAAATAATCCCCGTCGTCACAGTGCCGCCCAGCCCGAACGGATTGCCGATCGCCAGCACCCAATGGCCGACCCGTGCCGTGTCGCTATCCCCCCAGACCGCTGCGGTCAGCGGCCGGTCGGTTTCGATCTGCAAAACCGCAATATCGGTTTTGTCATCCATGCCGATGATTTTTGCATCAAGGCTGGTATCGTCATGCAGGATCACTTTAATTTCATCTGAATCCTTGATGACATGGTTGTTGGTTACGATATAGCCGTTTTTCGCATCAATAACAAAACCCGAACCGAGCGAGGCCATCTGCCGTCCCGGCATTTCCGGCATGTTTTCAAAATGCTCGAAAAAATCGCGGAACATATCCTCGAAAGGCGAGCCCGGCGGCAATTGCGGCAGTTGCGGCGGACGCTGCGGCTGTTCGATTTTCTGGGTCGTGGAGATATTCACCACGGTCGGCAGCAGCTTTTCCGCCAGATCGGCAAATCCTTCGGAGAAAGAAACCCCTGCGCCGCCGCCTGTCACCGTACGCGCCTGCGCCTCTGTGATGCCTTGCGTATCTGCTGCGGGACGCAATACCGCCAGCGCCAGCAATGCACCGCAGATCAATGCTCCGCCCCAAAGCCTTGTGCGCCAAAGTCCTGTGCGTTTGTTCTGTGTTTTTTCGCTCATGACTCTCGTCCCTTTCGTGGTTTTTAATTTTATGTGCGCAGCACCGTCCAGATGACAACCATCCCGAATGTCGCAACACTCAGCGCGCCGAGTTTGACGATATATCCGGGAAGATCGGCAACGTAAAGAAACATGCGGCGCAGGATATCGCGCGGGATAAGGGCATAGAGCATACCCTCCATAAACATCATCAGCCCGAAAGCCAGCAGGATATCACGCCCTTCAATATACATCTCGCCGTCCGGCTCCCGTCTTTTCGTTAACCGCTCTTTCCCTTCCAGCCGCTTACCGTCGTGAAGACGTGCCGAAAAACCGGAAAAACTCGCTGTCGGGAGACAGAACCATCGTCGTACTGTCGCCGACCAGACCTATGCGGTAGGCTTCCAGAGAACGGTGGAAAGCGTAAAATTCGGGATCGCTGCTATAGGCGGCGGCATAGATGGCAATCGCCTCGTTATCGCCTTCACCGCGAAGAATTTCCGCTGTTTTACGTGCTTCGGCCAAAAGAACGGTTTTATCACGATCGGCGCGCGACATGATCTGCTGGGCAACTTCCGAACCTTCGGCGCGGAACTCTTTGGCTTCCCGATCACGTTCGGAACGCATCCGCGCATAGATGGACTGGCTGATCTGCGCGGGGAAATCGGCACGGCCGATCCGCACATCAATAATCGTCATACCGAAACGCTGGACGGAGTTATTCACCTGCTCCTTGATATTGCCCATGATAATCGGACGGTTTTCACCAAGCAGATCGGGCAGGGTCGCGTTACCCAGCGTGCCCCTGACCGAGCTGTTGATCAGGTTGTGCAGACGCATGCGCGCCTGTTCTTCCGTTCCCATTGTCTGGTGGAAGAGCAGCATATCGGTGATTTTGTACCGTGCGAACGTATCGACAACAAGACGTTTCTGGTCGATCAGGATAATTTCTTCCGGCGGCGGATCGGCGTTCAATACGCGCTTGTCAAAAACCTTGAGCTGTTCCAGAAACGGAATTTTCACTTTCAGCCCCGGATCGGGATGCATGCGTACGGGGTCACCGAAGCGCAGCACGATGATCTGCTGCGTCTCATGTACGACAAACAGCGATTGCGACACGCCGATGAACAGTACAAGTGCCAGAACAAGCAAAGAGCCTGATGTTTTTGTCATTTCTGTTTTTTCCCTTTAACTGCATTAGGTACGATAAACGTTCCTGTCCGTTGATCTCTATTGATCTATAAAGAATCCGTTTTCACACTCTACACAATGAAACAGGGGCAGGTCTAGAGTAAATCGGCGCGGATTATAAAATCCGCTTGCTTTCAGCAAGGCTTAAAGTGATAACCAACAAAAAAAGACCCGTCGGGGTCTTTTTTTATTGGTTATGGTGCGGCCGAGAAGACTCGAACTTCCACGGACTATTCGTCCACAGCGACCTCAACGCTGCGCGTCTACCAATTCCGCCACGGCCGCGTCGCGAAACATCAATCCCCGTGTAGATACACGGTTTTTCCGCAAAAAACAAGCGGGAAACTTAAAATCAGTGTTTGGAATCGGGGCGCTTGCCCGGCAGCAGACGTTTGGCCGTCGCCGGAACCGATGTGTATTTCTGCGGCAGAATATCGGGTTTGGGCTCCTGATCCTGATATTCTTTCCAGCGCATACCGATGGATTCCTGCATGCCTTCGGGCATTTTGTCAAAGATCGCAACATAGTGGCTGCGCATCTGTTTTTTATCCTGCTCGATCTCGCATTTGCCGTTGGCGTAACGCAGATGCGCCTCTTCCAGATCGGCGAGGATCAGCATTGCGGTTTCAACGTAAAGATTGCCGTCCGAGCGGGATTTATGCGCCGTCTGCGCATCGCGGAAGGCTTCCAGAGACTTCATCTTGCCCTCGGTGCTGAAATCGCAATTGGTTTCATAGTCCATTTTCCAGCGACCGGCATCTTTGGTGGCAAAGAAACGGATGTAATATCCGCCGCCGACATCGGGAACGGGCAGTTTGCGCGTCGTCATATTGCGAACGCGGCTAAGCTCCGTGTTTTCCGAACTGCGGTTAAAAAGTCTGCGTAAAAATTCCATGGCGTCTCTCCTGCTCTGCAATAAATGCAATAAATATAGCGGCAAATATGGCGGTATATTGCCCTGTTCCACCGCCCCTCGCAACCGCTTCACGGATTTATCAGGACATAATAGGGGCAGATTTTGGTAAATGTAAACACATAATTTCTATTATTTTTCATTTCTTGCGTCAAGGGGCTTTATTTTTTTGAAAAAATACTGTAATTTGAGCGCACAGGAAACAGGAACGATATTTTACGGGAGAAACAGCACCATGCTCATGGATAACGTGCAGCGCTTTACCGCACCCGACGCAAATGAAGAAGCCGGCATTCAATGGCAGATTGAAACAGCGCCCGTCGCATACGACCGGGCGCTTGCTTTTATGGAGGCGCGGGCGCGCACCATCAGGGAGCGCGGCCATGACGAAATGGTCTGGCTTCTGGAACACCCCCCTGTTTACACCGCAGGCACGGGCGCGGAGCTGAAAGACCTGATCAATCCGAAATTCCCCGTCTATCACACGGGGCGCGGCGGAAAATTCACCTATCACGGGCCGGGGCAGCGCATCGGTTATGTGATGCTGGATCTGCAGAAACGCGGACCGGATTTAAAACGCTTTGTGTTTGATCTTGAAGAATGGATCATCCGCAGCCTGTTCAAATTCAACGTGCTGGGGCAGCGCCGTGAAGGCCGCGTCGGCATCTGGGTGGATATGGAACCCTACGGCCATCCGAAAGGCACGGAAGCGAAAATCGCCGCCATCGGCGTACGCGTCAAGAAATGGGTGACCTTTCACGGTGTTTCGATAAATATCAATCCCGAACTGGGACATTATGACGGCATCGTGCCCTGCGGCATCAGCGAATACGGCATCACCTCACTGGAACAACTCGGCCGCAACGTCACGCGCGAGGAATTCGATACCGCAATGCAGGAAAGCTGGTACGAGATTTTCGGGTAAACATCCGTTGCTACGTTTCCCTATACGCCGAGAACGTTCACTGTTCCGGTATTTACGTCGCTGCCTTGGTAATGGATGTAAACGCTGACATTTGCATCAACGGTTGATTGATAATGCGCAACGCCGCTTACATCCGTTGTAAGTGTAAACTCTCCGGTAGCAAACTGAACCGTGTAGCCGCCGATGATGGCGTTGCTGTCTGCGCCCCATATGCGCAATTCTCCGCCGCCCGGATCGGTCATCTGCAAAATTCCGGCTGTGTCCAGCATAAGGCCGTGTGCATCCGTTCCCGTAAACGCAAAATTCTCAATTCCTTGGAATTTATTGACATCGTCGCCGGTTGCGGCTCTCAGGTCAACAACACCTATCCCGCCGCCCAGAAATCTGACAGTGTCGCCTGTGAAATCGGTTGAAAGCAGTGTTCCGGCAAGGCTGCTTAACCCGCCGTCTCCCGTATATCCGCCGTCAATCAGCGTAAAATCAAGAGAGTTGATCTGAAAGAAATCACTGCCGTCTCCGCCGAGGAAAATATCGCCGGAATTTGTTCCAACGACTTCAAATTCGTCGTTTCCCGCATTGCCGTAGAAGAGCTGGCTTGTTCCTGCCAGAATATCCGTATCAAGAACCTCATCCGCAAATGCCGTGCCCAGCCAGACCACCCGTCCGGCGGACAGGGAATCCACATTGATATTGACGGTGGTTTCAATCCATTCGTTTGCACTGTCTTCGATACGGATCGTTAACGTATAATTTGTGACCAGATGGCTGGCCAGATCGCTGGCAACAGTGATGGTGCCGTCGTTCGAGATGTTAAAGGTTTCCATGGTGTTGTAACCTTCATTCCCGTTGACGATCTGGTAACTTGTAATCGCGCCGTTGGTCGATGAGGCCTGAATTTGCCCGACAGTTTTTGAAATATTCGCAAATTCCCGTATTGTTCCGCCTGTTGTCCAGACGATATTGTCAACCGTAATATCGGGCTGCGGCACAGCCTGAAAATCCCCCGTCGGTGCGGTGCCGTCACCGGCCTGATCGAGAATGCCGCCCGTTGTGCCTGCGGCGGCCGTATCGCCGCCTGTATCCGTCGTTTCCGTTACCACGACTTCGCCGCCGTTTTCATCAAGATATTCGTCGCCGAGCGCGTCTTCAAATTCCTGCTGCATCTGCAAATTCACCATCTGCTGCACCAGCAGCGCATCCGACTCTGCCGCAGCCGTTGTGCTGTCGCCGCCGTCCTGCAGTGAGCCGTCCTGCGTCGCGCCGTTATCATTATCATCCTGTTCTGGGGCGGAGCCGCCGTCATCACCCGTGCTGCCGTCCTGCTGCTGCGTTGTGCCGTCGCCGTCATTATCATTGGTATTGTCCGGCGCGGTGTAAAAATCGTAATTGCTCTCCACATAGGACGCATCGACCGTGCCGTATTCCGGCTGGCTGTCATAACTTGTCAGGCGCAGCGTTTCATACTCACCATCCAGATCGTAACTGCCGGTGCTGTTGGTAAAGACGACCGCGCCGTCAATAATGATAATCTCGCTTTCCTCTCCGGCGGTGTTGATCTCTCCCGCCACCACCGTGCCGCGAATGCCGATGGATCCGACCGGCGTTTCGATATTGACCTCATCCGGGTTTTTCTTGCCGATCAGCCCGCTGGTATATAAAAAAGCACCTTTGAGCATCGAGAAAAACGAACTTCCGCTGCCCGACTGGCTGTCGTAAATGTAATCGTCAATGGACAGACGCGCCTCTTTGCTGATCGCAAAGCTGCTGTTATCGGCAAAAACGATTTTTGCTGCGCCGTCGCCGACGGTTTCGACAATATCGCCGCGGAAGACGCGCGTGCCCGCTTCGGCCTGAATTTTTGTGCCGTCGGCGCGGGTGATATACACCTCGCCCTTCACCTGTACGATCTGCCCCGCGGCGCTGACATCATTCATCGTGCCGCCGTTTTGCGCATATTCTCCGGCATGGGTCGGCGTCAGGAAGGATTCGACCAGCTCCGGCGACAAGACGCCGCCTTTGGGCGAGACCAGATCGGGCGCATCAAGTGTTGCGAAATAGCCTTCAATCACAACGGTTTCGCCGCTATCCAGCGTCAGAACAAGATCTGCGCCTTCACGGGTCAAAACCGCGTCATGCAAAAACGCCTCATGCGGCAGCATAATCGCGCCGCCCGCATCTGCGCTGAAAAGCTGATGGGTGGTGGTGACTGTGTCTTTCGGCATTGTTCTCTCTCCCGCCTGCGTGCGAATCCGTACAGGACATATATTTCCCTATCTTCCATTATAAAGCAAACAGGCTTAAGATATTGTGAAATATCAACAGGCTTTACCTTAAATATGCGGGATAATTCGATAAAATTTTATTGACCTTATGCCGCCCGCGCCCTATCACTGCTGTTATGGATGACGCAATTCTTATTCTCGATTTCGGATCGCAATACACGCAACTGATCGCCCGCCGCCTGCGCGAGGCGGGGATTTATTGCGAGATTTTCGGCTGGCGCAGCGCAAAAGCGCTTGAATTCGCAAAAAAAACCGCAACAAAAGGCATTATTCTCTCCGGCGGGCCGGAATCGGTGACGGAGGCGGGCGCGCCCGCCGTGCCGCAGGCGCTTTGGGATGTCAAAAAGCCGGTTCTGGGCATCTGCTACGGCATGCAGACGCTGACCGCGCATTTCGGCGGACGGGTCGAGCGCGGCACGACGCGCGAATTCGGCCATGCCAACATCACAGCCGATCACGGCAACGCGCTGTTTGCAGAGCTGCCGGAGGAAAATTTTTCCGTCTGGATGTCGCACGGCGATCATGTCACGCAAGCCGCAGAAGGTTTTGCCGTCGCCGCAACCTCGCATAACGGGCTGGTCGCCGCCGTTGCCGATGACGCGCGTAAAATCTACGGGCTGCAATTTCATCCCGAAGTGACGCATACGGCTTTCGGCGGGGCGATTTTGCAGCGTTTTGCGCTTGATATCTGCGGCTGCCGCGCGACATGGACGCCCGATCATATCGTCGAGACCGCGATTGAAAATGCACGGCAGCAAATCGGCAACAAACGCGTTATTCTGGGTCTGTCGGGCGGGGTGGATTCCTCCGTCCTTGCGGCGCTGCTGGACAAGGCTGTCGGCGGCAACCTGACCTGTATTTTTGTCGATACGGGGCTGCTGCGCCTTGACGAGGGCGATAAAGTCATGCGGATGTTCGCATCGCAAAAGGGGCTGAACGTCATCCGCGTCGATGCGGCGGAAAAATTCTTTGCGGCGCTCCAAGGCGTGGCCGATCCCGAAGACAAGCGCAAGATCATCGGCCGCTGTTTTGTCGAGATTTTCGAGGAGGAAGCCGGAAAAATCGAAAATGCCGCATTTCTGGCGCAGGGCACGATCTATCCCGATGTGATCGAATCCGCCGGCGCAGGAAGCGGCGGCAAGAAAAACGACGGCGGGGCGCATGTCATCAAATCGCATCACAATGTCGGCGGCCTGCCCGAGGAAATGGGGCTGGAGCTGGTCGAACCGCTGCGGCTGCTGTTCAAGGACGAGGTGCGCAAAATCGGCGAAGAACTCGGCCTGCCGCGCGATATGGTCTATCGCCACCCGTTCCCGGGGCCGGGGCTGGGCGTGCGCATTCTCGGCGAAGTGACGGCGGAGGCCGCGGATATCCTGCGCCGCGCCGATGATATTTTTATCGAAGAATTGCAGACGGCGGAGCTGTATGACAGCGTCTCGCAGGCTTTTGCGGTGTTTCTGCCCGTGCGCTCGGTCGCGGTGATGGGCGACGGCCGCGCCTATGAGCCCGTGATTGCGCTGCGCGCCGTGGAAACCGTGGATTTTATGACCGCAGGCTGGGCGCATCTGCCCTATGATTTTCTGGATCGCGTCTCCCGCCGCATCACGGGCGAAGTCAAAGGCGTCTCCCGCGTCGTGTACGACATCTCCGGCAAACCCCCCGCCACCATCGAGTGGGAATAGAAGTTTACCCCGCCTGAAGAAGATCGCATTTATTTTTATTTCTAAAGGCCGGAG
>SKHU01000205.1 GCA_007116755.1 Alphaproteobacteria bacterium | reverse complement strand
CAAGGCTGCGTTTAATATCTTCAACGGCCTGTATTTTCCGGTCAAGCTCCAATGCGTCGGGAACACGGAAACGCACCCGTATGGTAATGCCTTCTTCGCGGCCGCCGCGCAAGCTGGCGACACCTCTCCGAGGTTGGGGACGTGTTTGCGTAATTTGGTCTTCCATAGGCCGATTATCTTCATATTGCAGATGAAGCAACGTAGCTTTATTCAAAAGTGCGGCATGAATTTTATCAAGAACGGGGTAGGAGTAAATGGAATGATCGTCCAGAATCTCTTTCACTTCCAGAGTCGTGCGGATTGTTCGCGGGCGCACGGGGAGGTGGTCAAAAATCTTTGATTCCTGCTCGTATTCCTGCTCCAGAACACGCTTGTTGGATTCGCGGAAGTTAATTTCGTTTTGCAGTCTTTCGTAATCCTGCCATGTAGTGAAGGCAAGAAAGCCGAGCGCAAGCATGCTGAGCGCCATTATGCCGGAGGCCGATTTGATAGCCTTCCGGGGGACGGCAATTTTTTCAATCCACTTAACCGCGAAGGGCATTTTAAGTTTACGCTGACGCGCCAGCCAGCCTGCATGCAGCAGATCGGCATATTGGTCATGCGGGTTTTTTCGTTTGCTTGAAATAGAAAATCCGAAGAGTTTGGCGGCCTCGTCGACCGTGAAGGCTTGTAGGTTTGCCCCTTTAAAATCGTGTTTTTGAAGCTCCTGTTTGTTGTGTTCGTTACAGATGACAACCATATCCAGCCCGTCAGCCGTGGAAAAGCCGAAGCGGGAGATGTAAGCCATTGTGCTGCTGAATTCATTATACAGCTCCTCTACCCAGTTCGGGTTATCGGGAGAGTTGTCGGAAAGCGGCGTCAGGCGGGTCAGCGCGAGTGTGCCGTCTTTGGTAAAAATTTGCCGCAATCCGCCGGTTTCATGGTGGCTGACCATTAATGTCCAGCGGGACAGGTTCGCCGCGTCGCCCTTTTTCTTCTTTTTAGCCAGACGTTCGAGAAACTCGCCGGCAAAATTTGAAGATTCTACCGGCAAAAAGGCCAGACCGGCAATATCGACCCGGGATTCCTTGAGAATTGTTTCTATCTGCCGCATATGATCTGTTGAAGGCAGGGCAGCGATCAGATAGGACTTGTGACGGCTTTTGACTTTCTGTTTTATTTTTTTATTCGGCTTCAAGTGGATATAGGAATAGGCCAGAACATTTGGAAAAAGCGAAGAAAGCTTGCGCTTGACCAGTTTTTTCTGATCAAGAATATTGGTTTTAACAATCTCTTCCTTGCGGTATTGCTGTTCTATCGCGTCATAGAGAATAAAAACGGGAATATGGCGGTATTTTTTATTATGCAGAACTTCGATCAATTCGGCTTCAAGATTAGGAACGGCCCAGGGCAGGGAGCATTCACGCTCGATCTTTGTGCCGTTTGTAAAAAACAGCGCAACCCCCTCATCTCCCAAAACCAGTACGCGAAGCTTTCTTGCCATGTGTCCTTTTATCCCTGTTACATTCCCATGGTCGTGGCCGTATCATAAACGGGTCCGAAGACGGCCGCAAGAATCCAAACGATAATCAGACCCAAAACAGCCGTCAAGGCCGGTTCAATTGCCTGGATCATTGCGTCAACAGCATCATTGACATCGTTATTATAAAATTCCACAACCTGATTAAGGACGGTTGTCAGATTTCCTGATTCTTCACCGATTTTCATCATGCGTACAACCATTGACGGAAACTCGCCCGATGTTTCCAGCGCATCGGATAGCGGCGTTCCTTGCTGCACCTGCTGCCGCACGTCTTCCAGAGCTTCCAGCAGGACAAGATTCCCGCAGGTCTGTTCTGCGGATTTCAAACATTTCAAAACCTCCAGACCGCTGGCAAAGAGGACACCGAAAGTCTGCGCAAAGCGGGACAGGCTGATTTTCCGGATCAGATTGCCGAACATCGGCAGACGCAAGGCTATGGAATCCGTTGCTCTGCGAAAACCGTATGAAATGCTGCGTAAAATTTTAAAGATGACCACGGTTATAAAAATTATGACAACCAGATGAATCGTGTAATTGACAAAAAATTCGGATGTTGCCATCAAAGCCCTTGTGATGGGGGGAGGTTCCTGATCCAGACTCGACAGGAATTCGGTAATCTGCGGAATAACTTTTGCCATCATCAGCCAGACGACCAGTGAAATTACAACAATCACGATTTTTGGGTAGCGTGTTGCTTTTTTGACTTTTGTGTTCATTTCGTCCGTCCATTTCAGGTGGGTAATGACCTGTTTGAACGAATCCGACAGATTACCGGTTTCTTCTCCGGCGCCGATCAACGAGATAAAAATATGCGAAAACTCTTTCGGGTGAGCCGCCATCGCGGCGGAAAGCGACTGTCCTTCAGAGACATCGCGGTAAATATCCATCATAACGTCACGGAGTTTCGCTGATTCTGTCGTGTCGCGGATGTCGGCCAATCCCTCCATCAAGGGAACACCGGCTTTTTGCAACTGTTCCAGATGGACGAACATTTGAATCAAATCACGCGTTTTAACGCCGCGCGTTAAGGCGGCGCTCAGCTTGCCTGTCTTTTCGCCGACTTCTTTACAATCAATCAGCTCATATCCGCGGCTGGAGAGCTGCTGTGCAAGGTCATTCTCGTTCGCTGCGGAAATAACGCCCCGCACAGGATGTCCTTTTGTATTAAGTGCGCGATAACTGAATTTTACAGCCATTGCTTCACGACCTCATTTCTTTCTCCAAGTTTTTTTTGCGCATATTGCACTTTCAATACTTCATTTAAGAGTGACATTACAGCAAACAAAGCTCAAGTTATAAATCTTTCTGCGGTGTATTGTTGTGTGGTATTGCAGGTTATATTCTGTCTGTGAAATCAACAACTTTCATTACAGCCTCCAGAGAGGTTTTTCCTTCAAGGATTTTTAAGATGCCGTCATCTAGCATGCTTTTGAATCCTTTGGCTTTTGCGGTGGCTTTCAGTTTTGATTTGCCGGCATCTTCTGCGATAAGGTTGTTGAGGTCCTCATCCATAAACAGAATCTCGACAACAGCGGTACGGCCGCTGTAACCGGTGTTTTCGCAATGCGGACAGCCTTTTTTCTCAAATATTTGAGGAGGGCTGGCCGGATCAACGCCAAGCAAACGGCATTCCTCTTCCGTTGCTGTTTTTTCAACTTTGCAATGCGTGCATAATGTGCGTACCAGACGCTGGGCGAAGCAGGCGATGATCGCACCGGCCAGCATTCCGGGTTTCAGCTTCAGATCCAGCAGGCGCGGGATGGCACCGAAACTGTCATTTGTGTGCAGCGAGGTATAGACCTGGTGTCCGGTCATTGCCGCCTTCAAAGCCTGTTCTGCCGTTACTTCATCACGTACCTCGCCGACGAATATGATATCGGGATCCTGACGCAGCAGAGCCTTGACACCGTCTCCGAAATTCAATCCCGCGCCTTCGCGCACGTTTGTCTGCCGGATCATCGGTAGCGAGTATTCTACGGGGTCTTCCAGCGTCATGATATTGACATCAACGCGGTTTGCTTCATTCAGCATCGAATAAAGCGATGTTGTTTTACCGCTACCTGTCGGGCCGGTAACGATGATAATACCTTCGGGACGTGATTGTGCCCTTTTGATCAGTTTTCTGTTGTGGTCGCTGAAACCGAGCGCATCAAGCGGGATAATTCCCGCACTTTTGTCCTGAACCCGCAGAACGAAGTTTTCACCATGTGTTGTCGGCAGGCAGGAGACCCGGAAATCCGCCTCGCGGCCGCTTGCGTCAATGTTAAAGCGGCCGTCCTGCGGCATCAGCTTGTCGGCGATATTCATGCCGGCCATGATTTTCAGGCGCTGGGCGATGGCATTCCAGTATTCTTTGTGAATGATGTAGGTGGAGCGCAGCACACCGTCAATCCGGTAGCGAATGCGTACAAAATTTTCTTCCGGATTAAAGTGCAAATCCGATGCGCCGACCTTCACGCCGTTCATGACCAGCGCATTGACCAGACGGACGATCGGATGGCTGTATCCGGCATCTTCGCTGATATCATCCAGATCAATATTGCTGACATCTTCACCGGCGAGTTCCTTCAAAATTCCTTCGACCGATGTCGCATAGCCGTAGGCGGAATCGATGGCTTCCGACAGTGTCGATTGCGCGCAAATCTGCGGCACGATGGTACAGCCTTTGGGCAAAACGCGGCGCAACCTGTCCATGGCGACGACATCATAGGGGTCAACCATGGCGACGATGGCCTGATTTTTTTCCTTATCCAGAGAAACCGGCAGTATATTGAACTTGGTCGCGTCTCTTTTGGGAACCATCTCCAGAATGTCGGGGTCGTAAATAGCCCCTTTCGGGCTGAAGTTTTGAAAGCCGGCATCTTCAGCCAGAACGCTGGAGAGTTGCTCGGCTGAAATAAATCCCAGATCGACGATCAATTCGCCAAGCATTTTATCCGGTTTGTTTTGCTTTTCGTAGAGGGCGACATTGAGCTGGTCTCTGTCAATCAGCCCTGCAACAACAAGTCTTTCCCCGATCGGGAGCTTTTTTTTCGGTGCCGCATCTGCTTCCGGTGCTTCCGGGGCGGCGGTGTTTGTATCCGGACTCTCCGCGGAAGCATCTGTCGGCTCAAGCTCAAACGCGCTCTCCGAGGGTGTAGATGTCCCATTGCCGTTGCCGTTTTTGGGGGCGGCGGCATCAGAATCGTCTTTTTTTGTATCGGAACGGGCCGGCGGCAAATCCGTCGGATTCATATCAAAAGACATATCTGATAAATCATCGTTCTGTCTTTCCGTTCCTGAACTCGGTTCGTCGCTCATTTTTTGCCGTTTTTCTCCTCTATTACTCCAACTATAAGACTCACATATAAAAATGACAAATCCGTTAACAAATGCCTGAATATCGTTGTTTTTTGTTGAAAAACAAAAAACAGGGGCAGAAATCTCCTGTAAAGCATTGCAAACCTATTTGACAGTGGCCAGTTTTGCCGGCGGTTTGAGGTCGTTTGCATAGGTTCGCATAAATTGCACCAGTTCCGGTGCCGGGATGGCTTTGCTGTATTTAAAGCCTTGAACTTCATCGCAACCTTCCTGTTTAAGAAAGTTTTCGTGCTCTTGCGTTTCGACACCTTCGGCAATCACGCTGAGGCTGAGGCTGTGGCCAAGACTGATAATGGTTTTGGTGATCGCCATATCATCGGGATTGGACAGCGCATTGCGAATAAAGGATTGGTCGATTTTCAGGCGGTCAATCGGGAACTGCCGCAGATAGCTGAGCGAGGAATATCCCGTTCCGAAATCATCAATGGCCAGATCAACGCCGAGCTCATGCAGTTTCTTCAGCGTTGCAACGGTTGTTTCGATGTCGTCCATGAAAATGCTTTCCGTCACTTCCAGCTCAAGAAAGCGCGGCTCAATCCCCGTTTCCTGGATGATATCCGAGACGATGCGCACCAGATTACTCCTGTGGAATTGCACACCCGATATATTGACAGCGACCCGTGAAGCCGTATCGAAACCTTCCTTTTGCCATGCGACGGAATCCGTGCAGGCCTGACGCAATACCCATTCGCCGATCGGCACAATCAGGCCGGATTGCTCGGCAACAGGAATAAAATCGGCCGGAGAGACAAAATGCCCGCCTTTTTTGCTTTTATCCGGCTTCCACCAGCGCAGCAGTGCTTCGGAGCCGATCATTTTTCCGGTATGCAGGTCAAATTGCGGCTGGTAATGCAACTGGAACTGCTTCTCATCCAGCGCAACGCGCAGATCGCGCAGCATCTGGAAACGTTTTTGTACGGCTTTGTCGAATTCTTCGGAATAATAGCGGGCGGTGTTGCGTCCTTCTTCTTTGGCACGGTTTAGGGCAATATCCGCATTTTTCAGAAGTTTCGGCGCTTCTATGCCATCATCCGGACAGTGTGAAACACCGATGGATCCCCCGATTTTAAAGCTTTCCTGATAAATGCTGATCGGTTCTTCAAGGGCTTCAAAAATGTTGTTGACGTAGTCCTGAGGGCGGTCTTTGTCACCCAGCAGGACAAGAACATTGAACTCGTCCGCGCTGGCGCGCGAGATAACGGCATTGTCAGGCATAGCATGCACAAAACGGTAGGCAATCGCTTCCAAGACCTTGTCGCCGACTTCATGACCCATCGTGTCGTTGACATCCTTGAAATTGTCCAGATCAATTGCCATGATGGCCAGGCGCTTGTCCTGCTTGATGACATGGTTTTTGATGTATTCCTCCAGCTTTTCCATGAACATGCTGCGGTTGGGCAGGTTTGTCAGCCTGTCGAAATAGGCCAGCCTGTGAATGCGGTCTTCGGCCTGTGAGCGCAGCCGCAACAGGTTGGCCGCATTCTGGCGGATCAGATCATTGGCAATTTTCAGGGCAACGCCGACCTCATCGGATGTTTCTACGCGGGGGTATTGTATTTTCGGTGTTTCGGGATGTTTGGCCGCTTCGATCAGATTATTGCGTAGCAGAATAACAGGTTCCAGTAGCCAGCGCCCGATGGACAGCATCAGTACAATCGTGACAAGGCCGGACAGTACCAGCATGATAATGCCGTTGTTGGTGATATAGTTCTGCAGGGCGGTCAGCAGTTTTTCAGAGCGCATATGGACGGCGATTGTATAGGGGCGCGCCAGATCCAGCGGTGCATAGACAACATCCATGAAATCTTTTCTGCGGCTCAGTGTTACGGAATGCCCGTCAGCAATTTTTTGCTGCAAATCATCCAGCGGCGGGAGCGTGCCGTAGGCGCTAAGCAGATTGTATTCCAGATCATAGACCGCAACGCCGAGGATCGGTGTCCGCGCCGCGAGAGTTGCGGCGCTTTGCTCTGAAATCGGCGAAATATTACTATCACTGCGTATTGTGCCATCCATGGCGGAGAGAACGGCGATACGGCCGGTTTCCTTGATGTAGTCAATGTTTTCATTCTGAAAATGCGGCAACATGACGGCCAGCGCCAGCATTTGAATAATAATCAGAGTCAAAAAGGCGCGTATGGTGATTTTCCAGCCGATTCGGCTGCCCCATATTTGCAAGGCAGAAACTCTAAAGGCTTCCCTGCGACCCTGACGCGGCGTGGACTTTACCGGTTTTTCGGTATCTGTGCCTTGGCTGTTGCTTTCCAAAATTGATCCTCTATTTGATTCCGGCTGTTTGAAGAGGGATGCACACCTCATCTGCATTCTACAGAAACGATGTTAAAAAACAGTATAATTTTATAAAATCGATTTTTATATAACAATCTGCCTTTAAGTTGCGAAATAATATTTGCTTTTTCCGCTACAAAACGCTAGGGTTATCACAAGTTCTACATAATTTTGACGAATTGCCGGGAGAGATGAAAAAAAACGTTTCCACCGACACAGCGCGCGAACTGAGTGAACGGGCTTCAGGATCCGGCGGCAGAAATACGTCTTCTCCCTCGCGCGAGTTTTTTCTGCAGAATATCCGCGGTCGTTACGGTTTTTTGCTTTCACAGAAAAAGAAAGAACTGTCCAGGGCGCCGGATGAGAAGGCTGCCGAGAAGATCAGGAGCAGTATTGATCGTTACCAAAGCCAGCTTGAAAAATTCGAAAAAGCCGTCGCAAATATCCCTCCGCAATTCTCCCTGACCGAAATCAAATACACACGCATCTCCAAAGAACAAAACCAAAAAGTCGAGCATGAATATTCGGATTACGTCCGTCCGCGCTTTCTGATGTTTCTGGCAGAAAAATTTTCGGATGATCTTAAAAAGCTTGGCATTTGCGATCATGGCATCACGCGCATGAAAAACGGCCTGGATCCTGCGGATGAACACCGCAATATCTATAACATGACAGTGGATCATATTATTGAGCGTGCAGGCAGCGGTGATTGGGGCGAAAACCGCGCACTCGACGGGGATATTCCCAAAAACAGCGGCCGGCGTGCGACATATAAGGTTAACCATTTTGACAATCTGATTATGCTGCCGGCTCCGATCCATGACGACATCAAGAATGCGATCAACGAGGTACAGGATCTGCCGAGTCTGAAGCCGGGCGAAACCGCATGGGCGATGATGATGGTAACGCGCGGCCGGACAGATGCGGAATGCTATATGTATATGCCCGCGGATGCGCAGGAGCAGAAAAGATACGTCCATAAAAACAAACGCAATCTGATGAACGAGATTTATCAGGTCGTGGTTCTGGCCGGACATATGACATCGGAAAGCCGCCTGTTTAATGAATTTGCCGATTTGTCGCACAAGCACGGCGGGGCGGCGGCACAGCGGAAAGGCGCATTGTCAAAGAAATTCAACGGAAGTGAAGATGCGCAATTCATCTTCAACCGCCGCATCAAGCCTCTGGCGCGTGAATTTGACGCGTTGCTGGACAGTATTGAAGCTCGCATCGCCGAGGAGAAAAAGCACAATCCCGGCGCGGCAAAGGATTATGAAGATCGTTTGTCCTCGGCGTTGCAGCGTCCGGTTTTCGGCGCCTTACAGAACCAGATCAGATCTGTTGAGAGTGTGACGGGCGAAAGAGTCGGCCAATCCGTTTTTCAGCGTCGCCGTAAAATGCTCGATGATTTGGGGGCAGGTAGTCCGGCCAATCAAAATGATGGGCAAAATAACGGGCGCAATCACGGCTTGTCCGGATACGCACAGCGTAAAAAACCGCGCGGTAACGGTTAATCTTCTTTTGAAATGGGTATAACAGAGACGTCTTCGATGGCAGTTATTTGCCGCCGAAAGCGGAAAGCTGCGCGTCCTGTCCCAGAATATAAAGCCTGCCATCGGCAATGACCGGAGGGATGACGGTACCGCTGCGCAATGTCCAGCTGTTTTTGACGCTGCCGCTATAGGGGTCGAGCTCCAGAACATGCCCCTGATTGCTGGCCAGTATCAGGCGTTCCCCGCCAAAAACGGGTCCTGTCCAGACAGGAGGGTCTTTCGGGTCGATACGGTCCAGCAGATCGTCAAGCCGTTCGACCCAGTGGATGCGGCCGTTATGCCGGCTTAAGGCAACAAGCTGGCGATCATCCGTCAGGACGAAAACCGTATCGCCGACAGGCCACGGCGTTTCTGTGCCGCCGATTTCCTGTTGCCAGATGCGGCGGCCGCTGTTTTCGTCAAGCGCCACCATGCGGCCGCTTGCGCCGATGACATAGATAATCCCGCGGTCAATTACCGGCAGACCGCGGATATCGGAAATGCCCGGCAAAGCGCCGTGACGGCGCAGAGAGGCGAGGTTGTCCTGCCATAGAACCTGCCCGTTTTCTGTGCGCAGAGCCAGAACTTCACCCGATGAGAGCGCAGCAACGACAATATTTCTGTATACGGCGGGGGCAGAGGAGCCGAGCAGATTGGTTGTTTCCAGAACGCCGCTGTAATCCCAGAGAAATTCGCCGTTTTCCGCATTGAAAGCCTGAATTTTATTGTCCAGTGTGATGACAAAGACGCGTCCGCTGCCGACGGCCGGCGCGGACCGGATCGGGGCTGCGGTATTTTGTGTCCAGAGTGTTTCACCGGTTTCCGGGTTATAAGCGGCGATCTGCATATAGCCGGCTCCGGCAAAAAGCCGCCCCTCGGAAAAAGCGATGCCGCCGCCGACCGTGCCGGTTTCGGTTTCGTTTTT
>SKHU01000152.1 GCA_007116755.1 Alphaproteobacteria bacterium | reverse complement strand
TCTCCTGCCGATCTCTTGCTTTGCTCGCAATGACGGAGAGGGGTTACGGTGCGGGAGCAGCATGAACGAACGGTCAAGCCGCCGGTTTATCGATCAGCGCCAGAACAGCAGCCAGTTGCGGCTTTTCTCTTCTTCCTCTTTCGGGAATTTTCGGTGGCGGGCGGCGTTGAGCTGTTCGGCCAGATAATCTTCCTCCTGACACAATGCGCCGCGGCACAGCGTGCGCAGTACGTTGAGATGTTCGACGACCAGATCGCGCTTGCCGTCCTCCAGATGCAACAGCCCCATGTAAAGATGTGCACCCATATGCTGCGGATCGGCTGTCAGTGCGTGGGAAAGGCTTTTGCGCGCTTCGTCTTTCATCCCCAGCATCATCAGATTCTGCCCCAGATAGGCATGGGCATCGGCGTTATGCGGGTGTCGTGCGGCGACTTTACGCAAGGTCTGTACGGCCTGCGCATATTGTCCGGCGGCCATCTGTATTTCGGCCTCATGCAGACCGGCATCGGAGCGCCAGGCCAGCATCGGCTGCTGTTGCTGCGGCTGGGTTGCGGCTGTTGCCGGAGCGGCGGGAGCGGAAGGTTTTGCATGGCCGTGTTGCGGCGTACCGGAAATAGCCGGCCGGTGATATTGCTGCTGTTGCTGCTGCTGTTGATGCAGTTGCTGTTGTAATTGCTGAAGATTCTGCTGCGGCAGCAGATCGGGCTGAATCTGCTGCGGCGTGCTGCGGTCATATTCGGGTTTTTGTTGTTCTTCCGGTTTTTCGACGGCGGGAGTTCCGGTGCCCTGCATGCGGAAATAGCCGTAATTGCCCTGTCCTGTCCGTGCGGGCGGCGGGCTGACGATGCCGCTTGGTGTTTCTGCGGATTCGCCCCCTTGCTGCGGGGATTGGGCACCGGCCTGCGGAATATACAGAAAAAGAAACAGCGCAGCTGCAAATGCGGCGGTGAAAAAACTAAACCGTGGGGCGTTCTTCAAAAATATCGGCACCGTCATATTCTCCCCTCATGGTCTCGATCGTTGTTACCTCGGAAAAGACAGGCCCTTTATAGCAGGCTGCGCATAAATCGTCCACTGCTTCCTGCGCGCCGTGCAGCACCGCTTCGACGCGGCTGTCACGGAGATTGCGCACCCATCCGGCGATACCGCGCTTTCTGGCCTCCGTCACCGTCCAGTAGCGGTAACCCACGCCTTGCACGCGGCCGCTGATCAAAAGGCGCAATGTGACAATGTTGTCCGGGTGTTCGGTCATGGCAGAGTATAAATCAGCGTGCGGCGACGATGATGCAGTTGTTCATGGTCTCGCAGGTTTTCAGGGCACCGTCGCGGGTGAAACCGGCGATGCGGGCGCGGTAAATCGTGCCGCGCTGCGTCTGCAGCGGCAGGATACGCGGAATTGCGTTCTGGCGGGTTTCGGGGGTCAGGGCGGAAATCGTCGTGTTCAAGGCGCTGCGCGCCGCATCGGCAGAGCTGAATGCGCCGATCTGGATCTGCCAGACCGGATTGCTGCCGTCCGGACGCAATCCTGCATCCGTCGCCGCAATTGCCGCCACGCTTTGTTTGAGCGTATCACGATCGGCCATATCGATATCGCCTTCTCCGATAATCAACCCCATCATATCAAAACCGCCGGATTTTTCCCTGTCTTGTGCGCCGAAATTGTTTTGCACCGCCGTTCCTGCTGCGGCGACTTCGATTTTTGCCTGTACCGGTTTTCTGGCCGGCAGCGGCGGCGTTTTGTGGAATTGCGCCAGACGCAGACGCTCGGCCTGCGCAAAACCGTTATCCAGCAGCATCGCCATATGGTTGTTGCGGGTCTGGGTCGAGCGCCCGCCGAAAACAACACCGATCAGGCGGCGGCCGTCCCGCACGGCGGAGGAAACAAGGTTAAAGCCCGATGCGCGGATATAACCGGTTTTGATACCGTCCATACCGTCATAGCTGCGCATCAGATGGTTATGATTGCGGTGCGTTGTGCCCTGATAGGTGAATTCGCGCATACTGAAATACTGGTAATATTCGGGATGGTAATACATCAGGGAGCGCGCCAGTATCGCCATATCGCGCGCGGTGCTGACCTGCTCGGGATGATGCAGGCCGGATGCGTTTTTAAATACGGTATGGCGCAGCCCCAGCGTTCTGGCCTTGCGGGTCATCATGCGGCCGAAATTTTCTTCCGTGCCGCCGATCGCCTCGGCAACAACAACGGCAACGTCATTGGCCGAACGCGTGATCAGTGCCGCCATGGCGTGATCGGCGCGGATCGTCGTGCCCGGTGCCAGCCCCAGTTTCGACGGCACCATGCTTGCCGCATGCTGCGAGACGGGAAGCTGCTGGTGCGGGTGCAGACGTCCGGTTTTCATGGCATCGAACATCATATAAAGAGTCATGATTTTTGTCAGAGAGGCCGGATGCAGGATTTTATCGGCATGACGCTCGCTGATCACCTGTCCGGTGGCGGCATCAATGACGATCGAGGCATAGAGCGGATTTGCCGTTGCCGGCCGTGCGGCCGGAAGCATAAGACAGAGCGTAAATGCTGCCAGAGCAAGGAATTTCAGAGAAACGGAAAAGAGAGAGGCTATTTGTGTCATGAATGCGTCCTGCGCCTGATGCCTGTTTTTTACCTGTTTTTTCCGGTGAAACCGTCAAGAGCGAGGGAAGCGGGACGACCTTCTGCGTCTGCAACCCATATTCCCTCATCATAGCTTTTTCGTTTTTTCCTGTCTATAAATTTCCCTGCCGTGAGGGGGTTTGCGTTCTATTTTTATATCATAACATTGTTTTATTTAAAAAAATCGAAAGATTTCTCCGTATTTTATCTTTTTTTCATCTTTTTTTATCTTTGATCGCGGCGTATCTTGACTATCGCCGGAAGACAGGGCATTTTCGATGCGTGAACCGAAAAACTTCAAAAATAAAGAGGGACGGAAAATGGCAGATGTCACCGGTGTTGCGGGCGAAAGGCTGAAAGCGCTGATCGAAAGAATCGAAAGGCTGGAAGAAGAAAAAAAGGCGCTGGCCGAGGATATCAAGGAAATTTATGCGGAAGCGAAAGCGGTCGGGTTTGAACCGAAAATCATTCGCAAAATGATCTCGCTGCGCAAAATGGATCTTGAAAAGCGGCGGGAAGAAAACGAGTTGCTTGAACTCTATATGGCTGCCGTCGGAATGGCGGAATAAAATATTCGCGACAATAATTTTCTAGACCTTTTGTTTTCACGCCCGTAAGATAAAAATTGCCCTGATTTGGAAAGGGTGTTTTTTTTGTTTTTATCGCAGAGACTGCGGGGTTTTAAAACTAATTTAAAACAAAAAAGCTAGAATAAGGTTTTATACAAGAGAAGGTTCTTTTCAAGAAAAGACCGTTTCGAGGGAACAGAAGACGCATGGTGATAAAAATACCGGTTATAAAAGATTTTGCCTATCTTTTTTCTGTGCTGGTTTTTGCTGCCTTTTGTTTTGTACAGGAAGCGGCAGCGCAGGCACGCGGCGGGTTTCAGCCCAGTTTTCAGACAGGTTTGCGCGCATTTTCCCAAGGGGATAACCAGCTTGCAGCGCAACACTTCCTGCGGCTTGCGCAGGACGGTGATATGCGCGCACAATATTATATCGGCTATATGACCGATACCGGTGCCGGACTCGGGCGCGATCCGCATAAGGCTGTCAATTGGTACCGGAAATCGGCGGAGCAGGGCTATCTGCCTGCGCAGAGTTATCTCGGCTATGCCTATAGTGTCGGGCGCGGTGTACAGCAGAATGATGAGGAAGCCTTTAAATGGTACACGCTTGCGGCGCGTCGCGGTGATGCGGTGGCGCAGAACAATCTGGCGACAATGCTGCGTTCGGGTCGCGGCTGGCAAAAGGATGAACAACTGGCGGCGCAATGGTATATGCAGGCGGCTTTGCAGGGGAATGTACGGGCGCAGTATAATCTGGCGACGATGTATCTGCGCGGCACGGGTGTCGACCAGAATTACGAAGAGGCGCTGCGCTGGTATGAATATGCCGCGCGTCAGGGGGATGCGGATGCGCAGATGGCCATGGCCTTCATGCATCGCCGCGGGATGGGCACACAGCAGGATTATATGCGGGCCATATCATGGTATATTCTGGCCGCGGAACAGGGCGATATCAGCGCACAGTTTAATCTCGGACGGCTTTATGAAATCGGTATCGAAGGTGTTTCTCAAGGAGATGATGATGCCGCCAGATGGTATTTTCGCGCAGCGCGTGAAGGGCATGCCGGTGCGCAGTACCGTCTGGGTCTGATGTATGCGCAAGGCCGGGGGGTTGATAAGGATGAGCGGGAAGCTGTGGCGTGGCTGCGCAAATCGGCCGAACAGGATTATATACCGGCTTTTGTACCGCTGGCACGGTTTTACGAACAGTTTGGGCAGGGGATACAAGCGCGTATGAATCAGGCCGTCACTTTGTACAGGCAGGCAGCTGATCGCGGACATCCCGAAGCGCAGATGGAGCTTGCCCGCATTTATTTTGAAGGGGCGAACGGTATCCGCGCCAATCAGGTTGAGGCCTATAAATGGTATGCGCTGGCGGCAATGAATTTGCCCGGCGGCCCTGCCAAGGAAAATGCGATTATCCAGCGTATCCGCGTCTCCAGTATTTTGACGGAGGAACAACTCTTCCGGGCAAAGAATCAGGTCGCGTCATGGCAGCCCCAGACAGGTCCGGTGCGCAGCAACATAAGGGCGCAGTAAAAAACGGTAAAAAACATAAATTCCAATCAATAGAATAAAGAAGGTTGAAAAGAAATGAATACGACACTTATTACAATTCTGGTTCTTCTGTTCGCGGTTGCCGGACTGTTTATCTGGATCTACAACCGTTTTGTTAAGCTCCGGCAAAGGCGCCGCAACGCATTTTCCGATATCGACGTGCAACTGAAGCTGCGCCACGATCTGATTCCCAATCTGGTGAACACCGTCAAAGGTTACGCAAAGCATGAGGACAAGGTACTGACGGAAGTTACCGAAGCGCGCGCCAGCGCCATGAGAGCGTCCGGCGGCGATATTGAAGGCCGCGCTGCTGCGGAAAGTATGCTCGGCGGCGCAATGATGCGTCTGATGGCTGTTGCGGAGAGTTACCCCGACTTGAAAGCCAGCCCCAACTTCCAGCAATTGCAGAGCGAATTGTCCGATGTCGAGAACAAGATTGCTGCTGCGCGGCGCTTCTTCAACAACGCCACCAGCGAGTTCAATACGGCTATCCAGCAGTTTCCGGCCGTTATTATCGCCAATATGTTCGGATTTAAGGAAAAGCCGTTCTTCGAGCTTTCCGAGGCCGAATCCGCCGCCGTGCAAAAAACGCCGGAGGTCAAGTTTTAAACGACTCGTGCGCCCTTGTATCTACAGGGGCGATTCATCTGCGGCAAAAGCGGTTTTTTTTAAAGCCGCTTTTTTCGCGTTAAAGCTGTATCCAGCCCAGAGAATTCTTCTGTTCGGATTCTAAAAAACTCTTTATTCATAGGTGCTTGTGGAGGTATGTGAAGATTTTAATAAAATTTTATCTATTTCTTGTTACTGTAAAGAAGACAGGCTCCGCTCAGCAGAGCTGACCGGTTTTTGCCTTTTTGTTAAAGAAGATAGCAATGAACCGGCGAGACGTGGGGGAAATATCCGGGCGGAATTGGAGTACGGGGTGTTATGGCGGAACAGCAATCAGCAGAGCGTGAAAAGGGTGTTACGGACGCCCGTCGTGTCTTTGCGCAATCCTCCAAAAAAAGCGGTTACAGTGATGTAACAGGATTCTGTATCAGGAACATCGCGATTGTTCTGGCGCTGTTTGCCGTCACCTATCTGGTTGCGCATGATCTGAAACGCTCCGAAGGGCAGAAGATCAGTGACGGTATATTGCAAACGGCGCAAAACAATATTCGACACATGGAAACGGCCGGTACGGCGTTGCTGGATTATTTGCAAAGATCGGGCGGAGCACCGGAAAGAGACGAAGTCGTGTTTTTCTGGGACATGCTTGAAAAAAGCGGATTTGCACAGGCAATACTCTGGTTTTCGCCGCCCGGACAGCACTGGCGGCGCATGGATATATATTCGGAATATAATATGGTCGAAGTGATGCCTGACGAGGGCACCCCGGCATTTAACGCCTCCCTGCAAGAGAAATTGCAGGAAGTCGGTTCGACAACGGCTTTGCTGGAGCCGGAGAGTGTTGCACCGCTTTTGCCGGCAAGTATGGTTTTTCAGGAACACGGTGACAGGGAAAAGATGCTGCCGTGGATTTTTGTTCGTGAAAACGCCGGAGCCGCCAGCCGAAGTTATCTGGTGCTGTTGCCTAATCCTGCAGAGATTTTTCCAGTGCGTAGCGAGGAAGGCAATATTGCGGCAATCCGGGAGTTGAAAATATTGCGCCCGCATGATCGCTACGAGATATTCAGCTATCTAAACGGCAATCCTGCTGCGGTTATTTTCAAGCCCGTTGTTGTCACGCAGGGGCTGACAGTCGGCGGAGAGGTGTGGGAGGCCAAAGTGACGGCCTTGCCGACAACGGCCTATATGGTTTTCACCGTTCTGCCCTGGGCCGTTTTGAGTTTGGGCATGGTCTGGGCCGGTGCGGGCGGTATCATGCTGTATAAAACGTCTTTGAAAGAACGCCAATTGGCGCATATTTCCGAAACATTGTCGAATAAAAATACCGAGCTTTTGAACCGTGAGGCGGAACGGCAGAAAATGATCAATGCCTTCCAGAAAAGCGAATGGGAATACCGGAGTATCATCAACGCTGTTTCCGATGTTATTTTCGAGACCGATCACGAAGGAAAAATCCAGTTTTTGAACGAAACCTGGCGGAATCTTGTGCGCAGCGATACGGAATCGGCAATGGGTCAAAATCTTTTCGATTATCTGCATGACGGCGATGCGGCGCATCATCGTGAGCTTTTTCATGAATTTCTCGACGGCAATCGCAGTGCCTATCGCCGTGAAGCGCGGCTGAAAACGGAAAACGGGGATTACCGTTTTATCGAACTGGGGTTCAGTATGATTCGTCTGGCCGATCAGGGGTCGCGCGTGGTGGGGACGATTACCGATATCGAGCAGCGTAAAAAGGCGGAGCTGGCACATGACAATGCGCAGCGCAGATACCGCGAAATGTTTGAAAATGCGCTGAACGGCATTTATCAGGCAAGCGGGGAGGGCGGGTTTATCAGTGTCAATCAGGCGATGGCGGATACGCTGGGCTATGACAGCCCCGAAGATTTGAAGGAACAGATCACCAATATCAGCGAGCAACTTTATGTTGATCCGCACCAGCGCAAGATGCTGGAAGTTCAGGTCACGCAGCACGGCAAGGTTTTCGGTATTGAAAATGAAATGTATAAAAAAGACGGCACAAAAATCTGGGCGCTGGAAAGCCTGCGTGCCGTTTACGGTGAAGATAAAGAGGTTTTATATTACGAAGGCAATATCTGGGATGTGACGACACGGCGGGAGGCGGATGACGCTTTGAAAACTGCG
Organism: Alphaproteobacteria bacterium; assembly: GCA_007116755.1. Lineage (GTDB taxonomy): Bacteria > Pseudomonadota > Alphaproteobacteria > Micavibrionales > CSBR16-224 > CSBR16-224. The sequence goes on along the minus strand of SKHU01000152.1, from coordinate 2,142 downwards.
AAAATGCAGGCGGAACTGACCAGCCGCGCCCGTATCGAATTCATGGCGAATATGAGCCACGAGCTGCGCACGCCGCTGAACGCGGTGATCGGGTTTTCCGAGATTATCCGCAACGAGGTGATGGGGCCGATCCAGCAGGAGGCGTATAAGGAATACGCACAGGATATTCACAACAGCGGCAAGCAGCTTTTGAATATTATCAATGATATTCTCGAATTATCGCAGATCGAGATCGGCGATCGCGAACTCAAGGAAAAATCCTTCCCGATGGAGCGTGTTGTCAAATCGGTTCTCAGCCTGCTGGATCACAAAATCAAGGAAGGGCGTTTGCGCGTTGCCGTGAATGTTCCGGAAGATCTGCCGCATATTTTTGCCGAGGAACTGGCGATGAAACAGACGCTGATGAATGTGGTCAGCAACTGCGTCAAATTCACACCGGAAGGCGGAAAAATCGAAATTTCCGCTTCTGTTGACGAAGAAGGGCATATGGTTCTGGACATCAGCGATACCGGTGTCGGCATGACGGAAGAAGAGCTGGCAAAAGCCATGCAGCCTTTCGGGCAGGTGGCGACCGATCTCGACCGCGAGAATTCCGGTACGGGGCTGGGTCTGTCAATCGTGCAGGCGCTGGTCGAGCTGCATAAAGGGCGGCTTTTGGTGCAAAGCCGCAAAGGCGAAGGGACGAATGTCAAAATCGTCTTCCCGCAACAGCGCGTTGTGCCGCGCCCGAGAAACCATGATGCGGAAGCTGCAGCTGCGACATCATCCAATAAAGCCCCCGCCGCCGAAGCGTCACCCGAGGCGGACGATGCGTCCAAAGAAAATTCCCGCAGCGCCGGACAGGCCTGACGGCGGATTGCTTTTAGGAAATTTTCTCCATATATTCGGCCATTTTCAGGTCCTTTTCCGACAAGCCGCCCGTGTCATGCGTTGTCAGCGTCACATCGACACGGTTATAGACATTGAACCATTCGGGGTGATGCACCATTTTTTCCGCCTTCATCGCCACCCGCGTCATAAAGGCGAAGGCCTGGGAAAAGTTTTTGAATTTAAAGGTTTTTTGAATCGCATCGCGCGTTGCGTCATGCGTCCATTCGGGGTGTTTTTGTAAAAACGCATCTCTTTGTTCTGCGGAAAGACGATTTTCCATTGTTCATTTTCTCCCGTTCTGGCTATACTGGATGATAAGGCGTAATAGGGATTAAAATAATCGTGTCTTTCCGATAATGCAACCCGATGATCAGGGGACGGGATGCAGGCAGGGAGGATAAAAGAAAAACTGCGCCGCACGCGAAGCAAAAGACGACGTAAAAAAACAGGGACAGATACAAAAACGGGAGATAAGGCCGTGGATAACCGTACGATTATTATGAGTTTTACGGAACCGCCAAGTCTTGAGGATATCGAGGCACTGGCAAAATCAATCATTGATGCGCTGCCCGACGGGCTGGATAAATATATCGGCCGTCTGAAAGTCGCGGTCGAGGATTTTCCCGACGCCTATACCGAGCAGGAGCTGGAGCTGGAAACGCCGTTTGACATTCTCGGCTTTTACGAAAGCGCCGGCCCCGCCGCCATCGGGCATCTGGCCGCAAAGAAAGACCGCCGCGACACGCTGCACCTGTTCCGCCGTCCGCTGCTTGATCTGTGGTGCGAAAGCGGCGAGGAGCTGACGACCGTCGTCAACCGCGTCATTCTGCAGGAAATCGGGCATCATTTCGGTTTTTCCGAAGACGAGATCGAGATGTATGAGGAAGATATGCAGGACGTATCGCCGGAATTTGATCTGACGGCCTGACCGCCGAAGATCAAACGGAATCATTTCATACTGTCATTCTGAGGCTCCGCAAGGCGGAGGCGAAGAATCTGTCGAAGAATTTGCGGTATCTTCAGGAGATTCTTCGGGCGCGTACCGCTTCCTCAGAATGACGCGTTTTTGGCTTTCTACCAGAATTTATCGTAATGGATTTTCTCCGGCGGAATGCCGTGCGCCTTGAAAAGCGACAGCGTATGGCGCATCATATTCTGCGGTCCGGCCAGAAAAATATCGGGCGCGGCGCTTTTCAGTTTTTCCCAGTCGATATTCTCGCCGACCAGCCCTGCGGCGAAACTTTCCTGCGGCTGCAGCAAGACGGGCGTATA